>NZ_AKIX01000102.1:0-12869 GCF_000282075.1 Brevibacillus sp. BC25 | reverse complement strand
TTCATCGGTTAAACCTAGGGGTTTTTCCAATGTCTATTCTAAGGGGTGCACTTCAATTTAGGACGAGGGGTTTTGCTCCTTACAACTCTGCTTTCCGCCTTTTTCGTAATGCATGTCGTTCCTTTGCTTTTTCATACTGATTGCGTTCTTCCTCTGTGGTGGGAATGACATTCGGGACAAGCGTCGGCTTTCCTTGATCGTCGAGGGCAATCATCGTCAGATACGCACGTGCTGTCATGCGCTTTTCCCCGGTCAACAAGTTCTCCGCTTCCACTCTCACGAATACTTCCATCGATGTCTTATGAGTCCAGGTGACATAAGCCTCCAGGTTGATCGCTTCTCCTGTCTTGATTGGCGCGAGAAAATCGAAGGAATCGCTGGACGCAGTGACAACAGGTTTACGGCAATGGCGCATGGCTGCGATGCAGGCGATCTTGTCTACATATGCCATGACTTTCCCACCGAAAATGGTGTGGTGGTGATTGGTATCCGGTGGAAAGACGAGATCAGTCAAAAAGGTTCTCGATTGGTGGATCGGTCGTGCGTCTGTCATCATTTGTGGTGTGGCTCCTCTCATCGTGTGCACCTTCCCTACTGGGCTGTCAAACGACTCCGAATCGCCTTCGTTGCCGCAACCATGTTTCGTAATGACTGAACGGTTTCTTCTCTCCCTCTTGTCTTCAGCCCGCAATCCGGGTTAATCCAAAATTGATCTGGTGGAAGCGCTTGTACACCTCGTGCTACCATATCTTCCATTTCTGAGACAGCTGGAATTCGTGGGCTATGGATGTCGTATACGCCGAGCCCGATGCCTTTGTCATACGTACCTGTTTCGAACACAGACACGAGCTCTCCATGGCTGCGGGAAGTTTCAATCGAAATCACATCGGCATCGAGTTCGCTGATGACATCCATGAAATCATGGAATTCGCAATAGCACATATGTGTATGAATCTGGGTGCTCGGCGCAACGGTGGAAGTCGCTAAACGAAACGCTCTGACAGCCCACTCGAGATAAGCTGCTTGCTCTTCTTTTTTGAGCGGAAGTCCTTCGCGCAGCGCTGGTTCATCCACTTGAATCATGAGAATCCCCGCCTCTTCCAATGCTTCTACTTCTTTTCTCAATGCCAAAGCGATTTGTTCGCACACTTCTTGTCTGGAGATATCGACTCGAGCAAACGACCAATTCAGAATGGTTGCTGGGCCAGTTAACATACCCTTCATTGGCTTGGCGGTCAATGATTTTGCATACATACTTTCTTTGACCGTCATCGGTGCTACAAACTCCACATCTCCGTAAATAATAGGTGGCTTGACGCAGCGCGAGCCATATGACTGCACCCAACCGTTTTTCGTGAACAAAAAGCCATCGAGCTTTTCGCCAAAATACTCTACCATATCTGTTCGTTCGAACTCACCATGGACGAGGACATCCAGACCGAGCTCTTCTTGTATTTCGATCCATTCCTTGATTTGTGCCTGAATGAAAACATCATATTGCTCCACTGTCCAGTTCCCTTTTTTAAACTGCTGTCGGGCTTGGCGAACCTCCGCCGTCTGCGGGAAGCTTCCGATTGTTGTAGTTGGCAACAGTGGCAGCTTCCACGTATTTTGTTGAATCTCTCGACGTTCGAGATAAGGAACACTTCGTTCAAGTTTTGCAGCAGCTATTTGACGTAAAGCATTCTGCACTTCTCGACGATTCCTCGCTGGAGATAATGCCAGCTTCAGCAAGTCCGCTTCATTTTGGGCGATCTCTTTCGAAATGACATACTTACCATATCGGAATCCTTGGACTAAGAGCTGTACTTCTCCCAGTTTTTCGTCGGCAAACGCCAATACAGGCATGACTTCCACTGGCAAGTCGCTCTCTGCTTCAACCGTTACAGGTACGTGCAACAAACTACTGGACGGCTGCAGCCACAGCTTTTCGAGCGGAACGATCTCGGAAATTTCTTTGATCAGCTCCCACTTCTCCTCAATGGACGCACGCCATATGTTTCGACCGTCGATGATTCCCGCTCCGAGAATCTTGTCTGCTGGAAACCCGTGTTTTTTCAGATTGGTCAGATTGCGCATCGCTCCGTGTACAAAATCAAGACCAATTCCTTTTACCGGTAAGGAAATCAGCTCCTCGTACCAATCCACCGCTTCAAAATAGGTTTGCAGCATGCACTGTAGATGTGGTAGTGCTTGACCGATTTGCGCATAGATACGTTTGATGATGGCGCGATCATGCTCCGATACATCCAGTGCAAATGCAGGCTCATCGATTTGCACCCATTCCACGCCGTGCAGCTCCAACTCGCGGAGAACGTCTATGTAAAGCGGAACGAGTTGATCCACGACGATTTCAAATTCGTTTTTCTCATACCCTTTGGACAATTTGACAAACGTATACGGGCCTACAATGACGGGCTTTCCGATGATGCCAAACTTTTCTTTAGCCTCCAAGTATGCCTGGAGAGGCTTGTTCTCGGTTATGGCTGGTTGTCGTTCACCAAACTCCGGGACGATATAATGGTAGTTCGTGTTAAACCATTTCGTCATTTCGCTGGCGACAGCTTCCTTCGAACCACGAGCCATGGCAAAGTATGTGGCTAATGAAACCGGGCCTCTCTCGTATTCATAACGCATGGGGACCATCCCAAACATCACAGCCATATCCAGCATGTGATCGTAGTGCGTAAAGTCACCCACAGGGATCAGCTCGACCCCTTTTTCCTGCTGACGCAACAGGTTTTGGTGACGGATTTGCTCCATTTGCTGTACCAGGCTTGCCTCATCGATAGTGCCTGCCCAAAATGCTTCCAATGCCTTTTTCCACTCGCGGTTCTTCCCGATCCGTGGATATCCCAAATTGCTGCTTTTCATGAGCTTCCTCTCCATTCTTTATTCGATCTTGACTTGAATCCGCCCAATAAAAAAGGCATCTCCAACGATCAAAAAGAACGTTAGAAATGCCAAATAAGCACTGAGATCACAGCATCCTAACACCTCCCTATCTCCCGTAGGTTAAGCAGTGTCGTCGAAACAGGCAGGTCTCCTGACTTTGGGATCATCATCTGCACATGCCTTCCCAATCCGTTTGGATCAGTGGCTGATAAATGTGCCGACTCCCCTCATACAGTGGCGGGACCGTGTCGGATTCTCACCGACTTCCCTTTTCATCCTTGGTCGATCTTGATCACCAAAGAACCTGTTCCCACTCCTATGAAATTATCGTGGTTCTGTGAAGTGCCCCAGTTAACTAGCAGGGCAGCATACTGTTCATACAGTAACACATATTCCATTTTTTGTCATACTAAAATGTAAAATCATCATCGGTCAACGGCTCTACGTTTAGCGTGCGGACATAACCATTTCCTTTTTTCGAGAAGAAGTCATGCTGCTTCGTCTGCGTGCGAATGCCGTTCAGTACGATCGGGTTCACTTCTTCCTCCGGGAATAGCGGGTCCAGTCCCAGATTCATCAAAGCCTTGTTCGCATTGTAGCGCACGTACACATGAACTTCGTCAGCCAATCCGATTTCCGTATACAACGAAGTCGTATAAGCCTCCTCATTTTCTTGCAGCTCATGCAAAAGAGCATACAGCTCCTCTTTTGCTGCGGTCTGCTCGACCACACTCAGACCTTGATATACTTCTTGCGCGAGAACGCCGACATAGAGTCCGTGGATGCTCTCGTCGCGAACAATCAGATCGATAATTTCCCCGCTGCTTGTCATCTTGCCTTGCCCCGCCAAATAGAGCGGATAGAAGAATCCGCTGTAAAACAGATAGCTTTCCAGGAAGACGGACGCTACCATCGCCATGTACAAGTCTTTTGGTTTCTCAATTTCTTGATAGCGTTTCGAGATGAGGGCCGCTTTCTTTTGCAGATGTGGATTGTTTTCTACCCACGAAAAAATACCGTCAATCTCTTCAGTCGATGCCAGCGTTGTAAAAATACTGCTGTACGATTTGGCATGGATTTGCTCCATCATGCCCATGAAGGCGAGAACCGCTTTTCTTTGCAGTCCATCGACATGCTCCATGATCTTCGGCATTCCTACTCCACCCTGAACCGTATCCAGCAAGGTGAGACCGCCCAATACTTTTTTATACGTATCCCGTTCAGTCGCACTGAGCTCCATCCAGGCCATCTTGTCATCTGACAGCGGAATCTCATCATCCGTCCAGAACTGCATGATGTTTTGATTCCAAAACGTCATCGTAAAATCGTCGTCCGGCCTGTTCCAATTGACTGCTTTCATATGGCGTTCCTCTTCTCTATTTGCTTGATGCTTTTCCTTTTATAAATCGAGTTCACTAAACAGCGCAGCTAATGCACTCTTCTACAGTCAAATGTTTCGTACGCGTATAATAGAGTGACTTCAGACCTTTTTTCGCTGCGTAAATGTAATAGCGAGCCAGTTCTCTGGTTGAAATATTGCTGTTTACGTGCAGCACAGTCGAAATTCCTTGGTCGATGTGCTCTTGAATTTCGGCAATCAGATCAATCACTTTGAATTGATCGATCACATACGCGGATTTGTAGTAAAAATAGTTTTCCTGCGACAAGTACGGCATCGGGTAATACGTCGTCGAGTTGGCATATGTTCTCGTTTCGATATGCTCAACGATTGGCATCACGCTAGAAGTCGCATTCTGAATGTAGGAAATGCTCTGTGTCGGTGCAATCGCCAAACGGTACGCATGGTAAACGCCATGCTTTTGCACCTTTTGCTGTAGGTCCGCCCAATCCTCTGGCGTCGGAATGTGCATTCCTTCAAAGAGAAGCTTTGCTTTTTCCGTCCGCGGGCTGTAATCGTTCGTCAAGTACTTGTTAAAATAAGTGCCTTTTGCATATTCCGATTGTTCAAAGCCCAAGAAGGTCTTGCCTGTTTCCTTGGCAATTTCCATGCTTTTTTCCAAGGAGTAGAAGTTCATCATCATGAAAAACGTACGAGCGAAATCCTTCGCTTCTTCACTCTCGTAAGCGATTCTGTTCTTTGCCAGATAGCCGTTCAGGTTCATCGCACCGAGCCCTACGGAGTGCAGCTCACGGTTTGCCTTTTGAACGCCTGGAGCGTTTTCTACACGCGTCATGTCACTCACGGCTGTAATGGCTTCGATTCCTTCGTGGACGGATTCACGGATCATTTTGCGCTCCATCACGTTGACGATATTGAGCGATGCCAGATTGCAGCTAATGTCTCGACGGATGATATCCATCTCTCCGTAATTACTAATCGTCGAAGTCTCCTGCAACTGGAAGATTTCCGTGCACAGGTTGGACATTTTCACTGAACCAAGATCTTTCAGCGCATGGTTGTTGTTCGCATTCGTTTTGTTCATGATGTAAGGATAGCCCGATTCCATTTGAATCATCGCGATTTTGGTCAACATCTCGCGTGCGCTCATGACGGTCTTTTTCTTGATGCGATCGTTTGCCAAGAGCTCCTCGTACATATCATCGAGGTCCATATCATCCAGATGCACGCCGTATTCTTTGTACACGGAGTACGGAGCAAACACAGTCAATGGCTTGTTTTCCTCAGCTAGCTTGTAGAAAACGTTTGGTACGATCAGGCCGATGGACAACGTTTTGATGCGTGCTTTTTCATCCGCATTGATCTTTTTGCAATCGAGAAACTCGTTGATATCCCAGCCGAAGATGTTGTAGTACGCTGCTCCTGAGCCTTTGCGTTGCCCCATTTGATCCGCGTAGGAAAACGCATCTTCCAACAGCTTGAGAACGGGCATAACACCTTTTGCTGCGCCCTCGACGCCTTTGATCGGCTCTCCTCGTCCGCGAAGCTTGGACAGGTTCACAGCTACACCGCCGCCAATTTTGGATAGCTGCATACAAGTTCCCAAAATAAAGTTGATGGAGTTCAGTGCATCATCCATTTCGAGCAAGAAGCAGGAGACCATTTCTCCACGGCGGCTTTTGCCTGCATTCAGGAAGGTTGGGGTCGCCGGCTGCAAGCGTTGATCCATCATAGAGACAGTTAAACGCTTGGCTAGCTCAAAGTCACCTTGTCCAAGGGACAGTGCCACTACGGCCACCCGGTCTGGATACTGCTCCAAGTACATCGATTTATCGTTCGTTTTCAAGGCGTAATCTTTATAAAATTTGGAGATAGCCATGTACGAAGCAAATTGAAAATCAGCGTCATAGGCCAAACGGAAAACTTCATCGACCTGCTCAACAGTGTATGTTTCATAGACGTTTTCATAGAAGTCATTCTCGATCAAATAGTCCATGCGTTCTTTGACACTGCCAAAAGTCATCGTGTTGGACTGCACTTCTTCCATGAAGACCGCAACCGCTTCCCGATCCTTTTCCAGTTGATAAAATCCGTCGTTGCCACGCTGCATCAGTTCGTTGTTCAATTCAATATGCCGCAATTGCTGCCACCCCACTCGTAAATTGTTCCACGTCACGGCCGGTACCGGACAGTTCAAATTTAGAAATCACCGGAACGCCATATAGGCTCGCGATCGTATCCGCGCTTTTAGCAAAGCTGGTTCCCCAGTTGCGGTTGCCGCTGGCGGATACTCCGCGCAGATTGACATGATTTCGCTTCAGGAACGTCGCCACCTTCTCCGGCACTTGTCCGAATCCCGTCGTGTATGTTATCAAAATGAACGGCTCGTCCAGCACCATTTCTTGATTAATTTCCACATGTGGCAAATTAATTTTGTTGACGAATCTTCGGACGTTTCCTGTTTTTGAATCAAAAGCGATTAGCATGTCCCTCATCCTATCCTGCTATTTTTACTCTGTATGTATGTTATTTAGCCAAAGTAAAAGCGCATCCGACGTTTACATGCCGAATGCGCGTGATGACTTCCATCTAGCAATTCGCAAATGCGAATTGAGCGCTCGAACACTTCCCTATCTCCCGTAGGTTAAACAGTGCAAGCGGTTAGGCAGGTCTCCTGGCTTTTGGATCATCGCTCCATTTGCACCTTCCCGATCGGTCATGATCAGTGGCATTCTTTCGCAAATGGAACTCTCTCATTACAGTGGCGGGACCGCGTCGGATTCTCACCGACTTCCCTATTAAGTCTACCAAATCTGGCTGGTAAACACCTTACCGCATCAATATGTAGTTGGTAAAACTTACTTTACCTCAATATATCGTAGGAGTCAAGCTCAGTATGGGCTCTTTTCGAAAACTAACTATTCTCCTTTTTCGGCTATTGCCAATCTCTGGTTCTCGTTCATATAATAGATTTTGTGCGTGTTGGTTAGCCTTGGAGAGATTGGAGAGTAGCCCTCATGAAAAGCACCGACTATCAACCTGTCGTCATTCCTCGTTCTTTCAGTAAAATCATGACTTATCAAGAGCGGGACTATCATATTTTCGTAAGTATACCTGCCGATCCCCCTCCGGAATCAGGCTTTCCCGTCATATATTTGCTAGATGGCAACTCTGTATTTGCAACTATGACCGAAGCGATACGGATACAGTCACGCGGTCCTGAACGAACTGGCGTGTATCCTGCTATCGTCGTCGGGATTGGGTATCCAACGGACGGTCCGTACCATCCTGCCCGTTTCTTTGATTACACGTATGAGGTTCCTGTCTCGGAGCTTCCTGGCAACCCAAAAGGAGCCGACTGGCCTCAGATGGGGGGAGCAGAACAGTTCCTGACCTTTTTGGAGGAGGAGCTCAAGCCTAGCATCGAAAAAGACTTCCCCGTCGATCGGACGCAGCAAGCGATTTTTGGACATTCGCTAGGTGGCTTGTTTGTCTTGCATGTACTTTTGTCGAGACCACACGCTTTTCAGCGGTATATAGCTGGCAGTCCCTCGATCCACTGGAATGAGAATGTGCTGCTTGCGAAGGAGAGTCAATTGCCGGGCCTGCTGACAGAGGAGCTCGACGTCCATGCGCTTCTCACCATCGGAGAGTTGGAAAACGATGGGCGATTCTTGGTCAAAGAAAAAGCCCTGGCGATGATCGAACGATTGTCCTCCATGGGCAAAGGTCAGATCAAGGCTTCCTTTAAAGAATTTGCTGACGAAAATCATTCGTCCGTCTTGCCAGCCTTAATTAACCAAGGACTCAAATTCGCTACGAAAAAAACTGCCCGCTAAAAACGGGCAGTTTTTGTTTATCATGACTCGTTTACTGTAGAGATAACACTTTGGTGATTTGGGGTAGCTCTTCGATGGCAGATACAATCGTCGGTGTAATCTCTTCATCAGTCACAGAGATAAGCAGGGCATTCTTCCCTTTTTGCTCGCGCGATACATTCAACTTGGAAACATTGATTTGATGTTCGGCCAGTTTTCGTGAGACATCATAAATCACGCCTGGATAATCGATATGGCGAACCAACAATCCATGTGCCCCCGGAGGTATGCGACACGCGCAGTAATTGATTTCACTGATGTACACTTCTCTCCAATCTTGCGCGAAGGTGTACTTGTTCGCTCCTACACGCAAAATCGCCAAATGATTCGCATATTCGCCGGAGCTGTTTTGGACAGAAACCTTCGTCCCGAGTCCTTCCACTAACAGCGTTGCGATTCCCTCTTTATTTTCATGAGCAAGAATACTTAATTGTGCACCCGCTAACTCAGGCTCGAGTCTTCGAATCAGTTCAGCCAGCTCACGCAGTCCAGCATATTGGGTCATGTGATGCCTTCACTCTCCCAGTCAGGTTTATCCTTGTTTTTACGGCAGAATCCATGCTTCCGGCTCTTTCTTGATGGAGGATTCGTTATCAGCACGATACCAAGCCGTCAACGTTTGCCCCTCTTTCGTATAGTAGATTCGGTAGATGGTATTGCCTTTTCCGCTGTTAGTAAAGGGACTTTCCTCCAGCGGAACCGCTGTCACTCCACCTGCGGTAACAACCCCACCGTTCTCCTTGATGACGTTTTGGATCGTCGCCATATGCTCTTTACCCAAGGAGGCCATCCCGAAATAAGAGATGATCGCCAAGAGAACCGCTCCCGCCAAAAACGAAACGATAATCACTTTTGATTTTTTCGTAGCATCCACCAAGTGCTTCCCCCGTCTATCTTAGTTCTCTTTGTCGACTAAGCGTACCTTGTCAATCGTACCGCCACCCAAGCATACTTCCCCATCGTAGAAGACGACAGCCTGACCAGGTGTCACTGCTTTTTGCGGCTGATCAAATACAACTTCTACGGTGCCATCCTCCAGCAGGTGAACGGTTACTCCCTGATCTGGCTGGCGATAACGGAATTTCGCTGTACAAGTAAACGTTTCAGAAGGCTTCTTATCACTCACCCAGCTCACGTTGGTCGCTAAGAGACTCTTCGAGTACAGACGGATATGATCAGAGCCTTCACCAACGATCAGGACATTCCGCTCCAAATCTTTGTCTACAACAAACCAAGGCTGTCCGCTCGTGCCATGACCTCCGCCTATTCCTAAGCCTTGTCGTTGACCCAATGTATAGTACATCAGTCCGTCGTGCGTACCGATGACTGCTCCATCTACGGTCTCGATATTTCCTGGTTTGGCAGGCAAATAGTTTTGCAGGAAGTCACGGAAGTTGCGCTCCCCAATAAAACAGATCCCTGTGCTGTCCTTCTTTTTCGCTGTATAGAGCCCTGCTTTCTCTGCGATCTCCCTTACTTGAGGTTTCGGGAGATTACCAATCGGGAACATTGTTTTGGATAGCTGTTCTTGGCCCAATACATTCAAGAAGTAAGTCTGGTCCTTGTTGTTGTCAGCACCACGAATCAGCTTGTACTCGCCGTCGATGTACTTGACCTGCGCGTAATGGCCGGTTGCAATATAATCCGCCCCTAGATCCATGACCTTGGCGAGAAGCTCACCGAACTTGATTTCACGGTTGCACATGACATCCGGATTCGGTGTACGTCCCCGTTTATATTCATCCAAAAAATACTGGAATACCTTGTCCATGTATTCTTTTTCAAAGTTTACCGTGTAATATGGAATGCCGATCTGTTCACAGACGCGCCGGACATCCTGGAAGTCTTCTTCCGCCGTGCAGTGGCCGAATTCATCGGTATCATCCCAGTTTTTCATGAAGATGCCGATGACGTCATATCCCTGTTGCTTAAGCAGGTAAGCCGTCACGGAGGAGTCGACTCCGCCGGACATGCCGACAACGACGCGTGTATCTTCTGGTCGCTTCATAAGTCTTTCTCCTCTTTTTCAATTTGTACCATTACAGATTACCATGTTTCGCAAAACAAATCATGTTTTGTTGCACTTTTGCCCGATAGAATGAAAAAACGCCTGACGCGTAGTTGGCGCCAGACGTTTGGTAGCAAGGTTAAGCCTGCGAAGATTCATCCTTGATTTCCGCGCGATATCCCTCGATGCTTTCTTCACGACGCTGATTTTTTGCTTCGAGGGTTGCTTTTTCCTCAGCAGAAATCTCCCCAGCATGAGCCGTCAGGTAATCTTCGGACTCACGAATGTTCTCTTCCGTATTGGAAATCATCTGTTGAAGCTTTTCTGCGTTGTCAGAACGGTCATCCGGCTTCGCCATAATCGATACGCCTCCTACAAAGGGTTATATTCAACACCTTTACCATTGTGCGCCAATCATGGTTTCTTTATGTACCCATGTTATAATAGAAGAAACGGATTAAACAATAAAGAGGGTTTCAACTATGGCTTCCTTAGATTTGTTGGAAAGAAAGCTGCTTCGGATCATATCTGATATAGATCCCGTCCGCCTGAAACGACAATGGGTGAAGGGGCAAAAGGTACCTGAATCCGAAGTGGAACAGCGCATGCGAATCGATCTTCTCTTGCGCAGACTCGACAAGTTACCTGAGGCCAAGCGTCAAGAAGTGCTTGCGCTACTCAAATGGTTTAACTGGTAGAGATTAGCGGATGGACGTTCCCAGACGCCACTGGCCGTCTATCCGATTCATTTGCTTCCTATCCACAATCGCGTCTTGATTCAGCGGTCCATAGATGTGCGGATACAACAATCCATCCTTCGCAGCCTCGTATTTGACTTCCGAAGTCGTTTTCGTTTCATCGACAACGAGTACATACAGCTCCTCATCAAACTGTGCGTAGACGCGGTTTGCTACCTTTTCAAGCAGCTCTTCCCCTTTTGTCGCGTGAATGAAGCCTTCCTGCTCGTAATCGCGCGGTAAGTAGTGATCCTTGTCCATCCACTTTTCCCAGTATGTTTTTGGTACCATGCAGTAAATGATAGAGTCTCGCATGTTTCTCCTCCGAATTCGATTATTTTTTTGGCATTGCTTTGTTCAGGTGACGCATAGCTTTATCATAGAACATCTGGTCCACTCGCCCCTGATCGTATCGCCATTGAATGAAGTTACGCAGAGAGTGCAAATCCACCCAGGCATCCTTCGCTTGCGGATTGTGCTCAGGTACCTCTCCCGTTATTTCACCCTCGTAGACAAGCTTCGCCATCTCAGTTGGGTGCATACCGATCTGATAAGCGATTTGGTGTAAAGCTATTTTCATGGAACCTCCCCTTGCTCTTCATGGGCTACATCTTATCTTCCGTCTATTGTGCCAGTCTTTTCGAATGATGCCAAGCCCCAAGCCCTACTCCCAAAGGATGTACCTTCCTCTCTTGCGTTTTGCTACAATGAACAGAGTATTTGAAGGAAGGGGCGGTACCCATCATGTCAATACAACGAGATCAACCACGAAAGAAATGGTTCCAGCGAAAACGTATCTGGATTCCCCTTCTTTTCATCGCTTTCCTGTTCCTGTGTAACAGCTCTTATCTTGCAAAAGAGCCAGAAGGCGAGCCTTTTTTGCTTGCTCATCGCGGGATGGCACAAACCTTTCATATGGAGAACATCAGCAATGAAACGTGTACGGCGGAGCGGATTTATCCACCTGAGCATCCGTACCTAGAAAATACGATTCCGTCCATGCAGGCGGCTTTTGATGCAGGCGCGGCCGTTGTCGAGCTCGATGTACAATGGACGAAAGACAATCGATTTGCCGTGTTTCATGACTGGACGCTCGACTGTCGGACAAATGGTACCGGAGTCACGAGAGATTATACCTTGGCCGAATTACAACAGCTTGACATTGGCTACCATTATACAGCGGACGAAGGGAAAACCTTCCCCTTCCGTGGAAAAGGGATTGGCATGATGCCCTCTCTCGATGATGTGCTACAAACATTCCCTGATCGCTCGCTGCTTATCCATATCAAAAGCAATGACCCACTCGAGGGGAAAGCGTTGGCGGATGTTTTGGCAAAATTGCCTGCAAAACGACTGGCACAGCTCTCTGTTTATGGCGGTGACAAGCCAATCGAGACATTGAAAGAGCAAGTGCCCCAGCTGCGTGTGATGTCTATGGCGACAATGAAAAGCTGCCTGATCCCGTACATCGCAACTGGTTGGTCCGGATATGTACCGGAAGCGTGTGCGCAAACCCAATTGCATATTCCTGATCAGATTGCCCCATGGCTCTGGGGTTGGCCGAATCGTTTCATGGCAAGAATGGAAGCAAAAGACACCCGCGTGATCCTAGTCGCAGGGAGTGGAGATGTGTCGCAAGGCTTTGATGTTCCGACTGATTTAAAAAGAGTGCCAGCAAGCTTTACAGGAGGAATATGGACGAACCGGATTGATCTGATCGGTCCAGCCTTTCACGAAAACGTAGAAAAATAATGAAACGATTCTCCAACATATTCGTATATACTTATACGGAATAGACTTCCAACCTAACTAGGAGTGATTGATATGCTCAAGAAGCTTTTGAAAAATTTACTCGGTAATCACTCATCTTCGCACAAGCACCGGAAATACAGCAGCAGCGATTACAAGCATCGCAGAAAATACAGCTCTAGCAACCGGTACGGACATTCCCATTACGGCAGCTCTCATTATAAAAGAAAGCGCTCCAGCCT
>NZ_AKIX01000101.1:0-39504 GCF_000282075.1 Brevibacillus sp. BC25 | reverse complement strand
CCCACCTGCCATGAGGACGACCCAATTATCCTTTTGCTTTGGGCGAAGTAACTCATCTAAAATTTCCACATGTATAATTCGACCGTCTTCATCCACAATAGGAATCTGGTGAATTTGCTTAATTCTCATTAGAGCCAGTATGTTTTCACGATTATCATAAGGTGATGCAACAGTAGGATAAGGGTTCATAACCGTTGAGATTTCCTCTTGAAGATCTCTACCTTTTAAAAGGCCTCTCCGAATATCACCATCTGTAACAGTACCTAGCAACCGATCCTTATTATCTACTACAAGAGCAATTTGCCTAGCGTTTTTATCAATAATTTCTAACGTGTTGATGATAGGAGTTTGAGGCGACACCAAAAGGTCTCTCCAGTTCAACAGTCCTCACACCTTTCTAGCTGCTAGTTGTAATAACCTTTGCAGGAACTCCCGCCACCTTTACTCTGTCTGGAATGTTCTTAATTACAACAGCACCAGCACCAACCAGGCTCTCTTTCCCTACTAGGATACCCTGTATCACTACGGAACCAGTTCCCAAATGCGTCCCTTCTTCAACTTCTACCCCTCCGGACAAAATAACCCCGGGTGCTATATGAACGTGCTTCCCTATCTTACTATCGTGGTCTACAGAAGCCCGCGTATTGATTATAGAATTACTTCCGATATAACAATCTGCTTGTATAATAACACCAGCCATTATCTGTACGCCCTCATCAATTACCACACTTGGTGAAATAATAGCGCTTGGATGAATGACACTAGTAAATTTGTATCCTTTTTCTTTATAAAGATCATACAAATGCTTTCGTCTCGTATTGTCCCCTGTTGATCCTAATCCGTTTACAAGTACAATATTTTCAGTTAAATAATGTTCAATCTCCGAATCATTTCCTAAACACGGAACCCCATAAATGTCCCCATGATCAATGAAATCTGTATAACCTATAACTTCTCTAGCCTGTGATAACAATATCTCAATAAGAACTTTAGCGTGTCCTCCACCTCCAATAACAATTATCCCTCTCATAATTGGATCACTTCATCCGCCTGATAGTCCCTATCGGCCTGCTTCCCAATTATATCCCAGTAGTACATTGGAGAAATTCCTGTCGCTGGGCGTTTCGAAGTTAAATTGTTAGGGGTAAAGGTCTCCCCTTTACGAATACCGCACGCTGCGACTAAACTCTTACGGGCAATATGTTTATTTTTTTGTTCAGATTGCGTCATCTTCTTAATTTTCGTTCCTAATGCTTCCTCCACTTGACGAATCGATTCTATCATTTGCTTTAACTCATCTGGTTCGATGGAAGCCTTGTGATCTGGCCCAGGTAAATTTTTGTCCAAAGTAAAATGTTTCTCAATGACTTTTGCTCCCCGAGCAACTGCAGCAATGGGAATGGAAATACCCTCAGTGTGATCGGAAAAACCCACAGGAAGGCCAAAAGCCGCGAACATAGTGTCCATCGCTTTTAAGTTTACTTCGGTTAGAGGAGCAGGGTATTCTGTTGTACAATGCAATAGTGTTACTTTATTTTGGAGAGCCTGCTGGCCCTCAATACTTGTATATGCCTCCTCGAATGCTTGAAAAGAAGGAGCCGTGCCCGACTGGACGTATCCAAAAGCCAAGACACCAAGTGCTTCTTCTATCTCTCCAAGCAGAGACATTCCCGTGGAAAGAATAACTGGCAGCCCAGATTGCGCTGCTTTTAGTAAGAGTGGTGCATTCGTAATTTCACCAGACGACATTTTAAGCTTATCAACCTTGATGTGCTGTGTAAGTAAATCTACACTGTCTAGATCAAATGGTGTAGACAAGAATTCTATATTTAATTCCTTACAATAGCCCAACAGCTCTTCATGCATCTCCAAAGTCAATTCTAGTTTTTGTACCATTTCCAGTTGGGTCTCTTGCGAATTTGTTGTCTTCTTTTGATAATCGGCTTTTTCGGCATGATTGGTGATAATATTTTTTGCTTTAAATGTCTGAAACTTAACTGCATCAGCTCCAGCTTCAGCAGCTCGAAAAACTAGTTCCTTTGCCATTGATATGGAACCATTATGATTAACTCCTGCTTCAGCGATAATGTATGTTCTATTACTATTCACAAAGACCTCCCCTTTCACAAGACCTCTTTTAATAGCATAAACGCTTCCGCAGCTTCCACGCCTGCCGTTGAACCACGTACGTAAGCCAGAGATCTTATTGTTTGTTCACTCCTTGGAAACGGAAAAGAGCCTACTTCACTTTCGAAAATACGCATAACTTCTAGTTTTCTCTCCAGATATTTCGAAATATCCACATAAACATTGGGTCTAAAACCATTTGTATCGGGATTTAAGCCAAATTCAGTTTCGGACAGAGTCTCATATGCTAGTATTCTCTTCACAAAAGAATATCGAAACCATTTTGTACAAGAAATAACTGCATCGAAAACAAATTTGTGATCCGTGTGGACATCTCCACGATACGGAGCGTAAATTACCTGCGGCTGAACAGAGAGCATCACAGCGCTCATCTTCTCTACTATTTTGCTCATACCTATTTCATCGAGTTTGGTAGTTGGAAGATCTAACTTATGAACAGAAGTAAACGAATATTGTCTAGCAGCACTTTCAATCTCTCTCGCTCTTGAAGCAATCCGGTCAGGAGAAAACCCTTCGTCCACACTCATTCCTGTAACAATTAACCAATGAACTCGATCACCCTGTTCTAAGTGACGATAAATGGTTCCGCCGCAGCCAAGAGTCTCATCATCGGGATGTGGAGCTATAAACAGAACGTCTTTACTCATCAGTATGTAATATCCTTTACTAATAATTTTTCATCAATTTCTATTTCAGCTAAAATATTTGCTATCTTTTGTGAAGAAAATCCATCGCCATACGGATTAACACAATTCTTCACAGAATTTTTGTAATCAGTATCATGAATTGCTTTCCTAACAGCCCCCGTGATTGCCTCGACATCATGAGGAACAAATTGAACATTCTCAGCATGCAATCGACCTTTTTGTCTATTTCCGACATTAATGACTGGTAATTTTAACAATGGTGCCTCTAAAATACCTGAGCTTGAATTACCCAATAAGCAATTGGCTTCTCTCATAATGTTTATAAATTCTAACCTCGGTATATTTTTTGCCATGTATATAAAAGAAAGATCTTTGTATTCTTGTAATGCATTAATTAGTTGCTGGCTACCTGCATCTGAGTTTGGATAGCTTATAATAGTCTTTATTCCTAGCTCTCTAACGGCTTCCAAAGTTTGCTTCATTTGAAAGTAAGCCTCATCGATTTCTGTAGAAATTACATGTTGAATTAACAAGATAAGTGGTTCTTGGTCCTCAATCTTAAAGCCAAGCCTTTTGGATAGTTCTTCTCTTGAAAGAAGAGGGACCTCTCTAATTCGATCCAACCCTGGATTCCCAGTATTAAAGACTCGAAATGATTGTTCACCCATTTTGAGTAAACGGTCAGCACTGTCTTGGTTTGTTACAAAATGCAAATGTGCAAGTTTAGAAACAGCATGTCTAATCTGGTCATCCACGTTACCTACTACGCGATCACCACCAGCAATATGCGCTACGGGAATATTCATATACGCTCCAACTAGAGCTGTAGTCATCGATTCTTCACGATCTCCCAAGACTAGTAAAAAATCTGGTTCTACTCTTTTTACAGCTTGAACTAGCCCTTGAAGTTGGATAGCTAAACCTTTTACTCGTGAAGATGCCTGATCACTGTTTAAAAGACTTTCAATTTCGTCTGCAATTGTAAAACCATCCTGTTTTATTTCATTTACTGTTAAGCCGTATGCGTCACTTAAATGTGCACCTGTTACAATAAGTTCTAATTCTAACATGGGGTGAGAATCTATCGCCCTAAATACCGATGACATAATGTCATATTCCGATCGAATACCGGTAACTCCTAAAACTTTACGTTTATTCATAAGGTTATCCCTCTTTTTGAAGGCAATATGTTTGTACAAATTGAAAACCGAGTACTTCTGCAAACTTTCTATCTACTTCCCTATCGCCAAAAAAGACGACCTGCTTTGAATTCGTGATTCCTTCTAAAATCTTGATTTTTTTTGTGATTAGTGGTGAAGGTTTACTGTACTCACTTCCATACAATCCTGTAAATCCAACATTTTCTTCCTCAAACCACGAAGACAGTCCTAAGGAATGAAATTTTGCTTTTTGCAATTGCACTCCACCATCTGTAATTAAAAACAAGCCATATTTATTCTGAACATAATCCAAGAAAAACGAAACTCTATCAGATAATGTAAGGATCGGAGTATGTTTTCTAAAAATCCTTAGACACTCATTAATAGTTGTTTCTCGTTCACTCTCTACAACATCGTGCCGTGTTAGTATTTCGTCAAAGATTTTATTATATGAACTACCTTTTTCCATCCATCGCTGCAGTAGTTGATTATATATTTCTTGTTCTGTAGATTTAGTTGATCGTGCAATCCTTTTGGCTATAGGTCTGTAAACTTGAATCATAAAATTGAATTCATCATACAGTGTCCCATCCATATCAAACCCTACAATTTCTACAATATCCCAATCAACACTTGGGAACAAAGACTTCAGCATAATACCTCTTCATCATTAATCCATATTTTATAGGTTTAGTATTTATCGGCTTTCCTTCAATAAAGTGATCGATTATCACATTTATCCAATTCTCAGTTGCGGCAAAGCCCAGCGCCATCCCGCCTGCAATTCTTGGATTAATTTCAATGAATTTTATTTCTCCGTTCTCTTGTACGAAACACTGCATATTCACTGGTCCAACAAAAGGTATAGCTCGACATATTTTCCGTACCCATTCTTCTATATCAGGGCGATTTGCTACTATTCCTGAAGTAGATTTCCCTTGTGTTACCCCTTCTCTTAAGCGTGGAACAATGTAGACAGGATCGGAATTACGATCGCAAAAAACATCCACCGTATACTCTGTCCCTTCAACAAGCTCCTGAGAAATCATCCCTTCCATGTTAATAGCTGTATTCTCTATTCGTACTCCAACTGCACCCCTTCCATTTCTCGGTTTAACCAAGGGGAATTCTTGATCGAGGCTAGTGCTTGGTGTAGGAATACCTGCTTTTACAAAAAACTGGTAAGTAAGCCACTTATCCTGAAATGTTTTTATCGTTTCTTCATCGGATAGGATTACATGAATTCCCTTTTCAAGTAATTCATTCTGTCTCTTAGCCCATCCAATTAATGTTTCATCTAATGATGGGATGACTATATTAATATCGTGCTTATTGAGTAATTCACTTGTTTGTTCCCAGAGATCAGGTGCATTCTTCGAGGGCATCTGAATAAACTGTGATGTGAGATAGCGACCAACACAATCAGAATCGATATCTGATGCAACTGCAATGTGACCTGCTTCTTGGATTGCTTTAATGAGATAAGCAGCTGACATACTTCCAGACGCTTCGGTCAATATCTTTAACATAACAAGTCCCACCCTATCAATCATCTATTCACTATAAAACTATATAAGAAATATTGGGTTCAAATGAGAAACGATTGATTTGATACTTTCGTAAGTCAAGCAACTCTAGCAGAGCTTGTGTTTCTCCCGGCCACCATGGGTTGTTAATTTCGTCAAAAGCTAAAATTGCTCCCTTTGGCATACGTGAGAGCAACTGTTCCAACGCTACTTTAGTAGGCTCATATAAATCAAAATCTAAAAATAACAAGCTTACTAGTAGGTGAGGATTATCTTTCACATATTGTGGAATTGTAACGGTTGCATCGCCTCTTACCAACTCAACTTTTTGAAACTGGTTTAGAAATCTATTCTGATCAAATTCGTTGATAACATCCGTTAACTCTTCAAAAACATCATAACCAGTATCAAGTCCTCCGAGACGCATTTCGCCGTTCTCGCTACTTACACTTCCTTGGTCATTCTCATGAATGGAAGGAAAACCGTTAAATGTATCGAACCCTATAATTCTTCGATCAAATGCATACGGTTCTAAACCAGCAGATAACTTTGCCCACGCCATCAATCCACCACCATGATGAACACCGCACTCTATAATATTTCCCTTTATATTTAATTGCATTTTAAATAGTTCATATCTAGCTAAGAATCTGGTCATAATTTGTCGACGAATATATTTCTCGAAATTATCTAGTTTTTTTTCAGTTGTTCCGTATCCCTTTTCAAAAGTTCTCGACACTAGTGGCTCCTCCATTTCACGATAGCAACTCAACACTGCTTGGAATGTTAATTAAGCGTCTCTCAATCATCATTGAAGTCTCTATAGGCATACTAGGACACTGTTTAAACATGTCCAGCTTATGTAGTAAAGTCCAGGTTGGTCTCGTCATAATTCCTTGAGTGTTCGTTTTCTCCAAAATCTTATCACGAACACTTGCATACTCATCATCAAGTAGTATCGCATTGAGCCAAAAGTTACTTGAAACATAATCCTGCTCCCAGAAGAATGTTACCCCTTCGATTTGTTTAAAGGCATTCTGATATATTTCAGCAACTTTTCTTTTCTTGGTTAGGAAATTTGGTAGTTGCTCTAATTGAGCACATCCTAAGGCAGCATTAATATTTGGCATTCGATAATTATAACCAATTTGATCATGCTCAAAGGCCCATTTATGGGGTATCTTAGCAGTAGTGGTAATATGCTTTGCTAGACGCCCTAAAGACTCATCATTAGTCAAAATCGCACCACCACCACCGGTAGTAATGATTTTATTCCCATTAAAACTAAGTGCTGATACTTTCCCCAAATTACCCGTATGTCTTCCTTTGTAAAATGACCCCAAAGATTCAGCAGCATCTTCTACTAGTTCCAACCGAAAACGTTCACACACATTCACAAGCTCATCTAATTCAACGGGATGTCCAAATGTATGCATGGGAACAACTGCTTTGATTCTTCTCCCCGAAACTCGGTTATAACAGATGCCCTCTCTTACAACTGCAATCTCTTCCAAATAACTCTCTAGCTTATAAGGATCAATTCCCAATGTTTTTTCAGAACTGTCCACAAAATGAGGAATAGCACCACAGTATGCCACTGCATTCGCTGTTGCGATAAAGGTTAGGGTAGGAATCAAAACCTCATCACCCGACTCGACCCCAACTAATTTTAAGCAGATATGCAAAGCAGCCGTGCCATTCACAACGGCCACAGCTCGCTTTACTCCGGTATATTCTTGGAGCATTTGTTCAAACTGGTCTACGTATTTTCCTACCGAGGAGACCCAACCTGTATCAATGCACTCTTTTACATACTCCCATTCCTTTCCTTGAAAACAAGGTTCGTGAAGGGCGATATAATCTTTTTCGTTAGGAACTATATCATTCAAGGTGGATACTACCGATTCAACTATTTTTGTCTTCATCATAAGTTGTAGATACCTGCCTTGTAGTGAGTCAAGTTCGAGGGATTAGTAAACCAATCTATTGTTTCCGCAAGCCCGCGCTTCAGCCCCTCAATTCCGGGATAAGCCGGTTCCCAACCAACTAATTCTCTTGCTTTGATGTTATCTGCCCACAATCGCTCAACTTCACTTTTCTCTGGACGAATTCTTTGGTCATCTGTCTGAATATCAATTTGTTGACCCATTAGCTCTGTAATAATTTCCACTGTTTCACCAATGGATACTTCATAGTTACTACCAATGTTAATTACTTCACCTATTGAACTATTAGATTGTGCGACAGCCATGAACCCTCTTACCGTATCTTTCACATAATTAAAATCCCGAGTCGGATGAAGAGACCCTAGTCGAATTGTGCGAAGACCACTCGCAATTTGTGTAATGATGGAAGGAATAACAGCACGAGCAGACTGTCTAGGTCCATATGTGTTAAACGGTCGAATAATAGAAACCGGCAGACCAAATGAGCTGTAAAATGAGAGTGCCATATGATCAGCGCCAATCTTACTTGCTGAGTAAGGAGATTGCCCTTGGAGCGGATGATCCTCTGTAATGGGGACGAAACGTGCAGTACCATATACTTCACTTGTAGAAGTATGTACTACTCTTTCCACGTTTAACATTCGAGCTGCTTGGAGAATATTTAAAGTCCCTTTAATATTTGTATCTACATAGGTTTCAGGCGAATGATATGAATAAGGGATGGCAATAAGAGCTGCTAAGTGCAGAACTACATCGCAGCCTTTCATTGCATTCATTACTCCATATGGATCACGAATATCACCTGAGAAAACATCCACACTACTTTGGATGTCTTTTGGAGAATGATCCAGCCATCCCCATGAATTAAATGAGTTATAATAGACAAAAGCCTTTACATCATTTCCTTGTCTTATTAACTCTTCAGTTAGGTGAGAACCGATAAAGCCATCCGCTCCGGTGACGAGAATTTTCTTGCCTCTTAGCTCCATTCTGCTTCCCCTCTTTTATACTAAAATGGCTTCCCCTGAAACTTCTTCATGAATTTTTTCTAGCAACCTCTTTACGAGTACTGTATCTGTCCGACAAGAAATCAGGTAATTCCCGAATTGGTCAACGACTCTTCTTGATTTTGATTTTGCATCTGGATTAGAACGAATTTCATCAAACATTTTTAAAATTAACTGGAATTCAAGATGATTCATTGGTTGAATAATGCGTAGGTTTAATTTGTTCGCTTGCAGACGATCAAACATTTTATCGAATTTGTTAAGGCATACTTCTAACTGTTTATCATTTCTAGTGGTGATAAAACTGTTCATGTCTTCAAGTAACTCAGCAAATCTGCGAATAATCTTGATTAGCTCATCTTGAGAAACTATTAACTCCTTGATCACTTGTTTAAAATGCAAAATATCATAATTACCAGTATCATTCTCTACAAACGAATTTAACCAGTTTGAATTCACTACATTACGCGAAGTTAGATGTGTAGTAATTAACTCCTCCATCGGAAGAAAAACAGTGCCTTCAATATGAGCACCGCCTTTGGTTGTATTGATGATATCAGTTCTAGATATTTTTTGAATAAGCTCTTCTAGCTCCTCACGCATTGACACATGACCGCGTCCACTTAAGGTGGTGTTTCCATATACATCTTTTACTTCAACTGCATATTCCCTACGCTCTTGCCCCAATTCAGTACCTGTGTACTCAATTCCTTTTGCATAAATCTGATCTCCACGGTACGCAAGGTTTTGGCCAACAAAAATGATTGGTGCGAAACCCATGTAGTCAAGAATTTGCAATGTCAACGTTGCAATACTTCCAAACCTGTCGATGTACTGAAATGATTCGTCGTCTGTTTTTTTCAAGAATAAATCCATAATATAATCATCACGAACCAAGAAATTTGCCTTTTCTCCGCTATAATTCTGTACAGTTTCAAATCCCATCGTACTTCCGAAAATCAAAGGGACGCTGTCAATCTTCCCCTCGATAACCTTTTGAAATACTTTTGAGTTCATAGCACTTCCATCATAGGCAAAAGCTGCATCTGGCAAAATATCAGCGTTCAACAACTGATTTATTGAAGAACCAACGGAAAAGATATACCCTAAGCCGTTTTCCTTGATGTGACGCAAGTTTTCAAATTCATCATTCAAAGAAGGTCCAGCTCCAACTATTATGGCTGGTTTCCCCTTGAATTGATCTTTATGGGCTTCTAGAATATTTGGTGTCTTTATTATGGTCGGTAAATTGAATAATCCGTTAATCGCCATTCTTTTCGCGAAAACCTTACCCGTAAGAAGGCGATCTCTTGTCTCATATACAACATCCCGAAACGTTTTGATAAACTGTTCCGTCTGTTCAGGAAGAATTCTTTTGTAACTAGGGAGGATCACCAAATATAACTCATCTTCTAGAAAATTAGTAAGTTCCATCAGATTCTTCTTACAATCCTCAGGTTTTTCCTCGACCATTACGTGTTTCAGCTTTTTCGTTGGAGACCAGTCATCTATTTTTTTACGCCCCATTAATTGATGGAAGACAGCCATATTAGGCTCGTATAAGGAAAAAGAATTGTTAGGTTTTCTCTTGATAAACTCATCGATATGATACCCTAACCCTACTCCAAAAAATAACACATGCCGATCACCGATGTCCTCTAGTGATTCAATAAAACGTTCTGCTTCCTGCATAGGGTTATATTTACTATGGATATAGTTCCATCCAGACTCTAAACATACAGCTAACGTTGGATCCTGTGATTTAGTTTCCTCAAGTCTAACATGATCCATTAATTGAGGATTGCGATCTCTGAGCTTCTCCCAAATGTCAGGGTAATGTTTTTTTAAAGAGGTAATGTTATCAGTTAGTACCATTGCCGTCCACCTCGTGAATGCAAATATCCTCTAGTTGTTTTTCAATCATTTTATAACGGGGGATGATTTCATACTCAACTACATCACCAATCATGTATGTATCTTGTTGATTAACCGCAGTATTTATCGTTTCTAATTCATTGCTAAAAGTAAAGATATCATTATACATTGGGTAATATTGCACTGTATTCTGAATCCAGAGCAGCCCTTCCACCAAGTGCCCTAACTCTTCCCAGGTGTCAGTAGATAACATCTCTGCATGAAACCTTTCAGCCAACTGCGGAAGGTGTCTAAGTGATCGCGTCACGTATTCCTGAATAGATATTAAAGTATCTTTGGATAACTGTTCTTCTGTCAAAAGAATGGGTTCGATCATTTCAATACTTTCAATATCCCCTTCTATTTCCTCTTCAAAGTCTGAATGAATCTCTCTTCCATCTATTCGCATTCCGCAAAAGATCACATTTTTTTCTGCCATAATAGCTTTAATAATAGAAAATATGTATTCTACAACATTATCTTGGGTTTTATCCACATGGTATTCTTGCCCCAGTGCTAGTATCTTCATGTTCTTCATCCCTTTCACTGTTCTTTTTAGTATATCGGTTCCTTTTTAACATTCAATTATATGATATACATGGAAAAAATAAAAAAGCATGGGCTTCTGGATAGAAACCCATGCTTTTTTTGTGAAAAGGTGTATTAACGGAGCAATTGCAGTACACCTTGTGGCAATTGGTTTGCTTGTGCAAGCATTGCTTGGGAAGCTTGAGTAAGAATGTTGTTTTTCGTGAAAGCCATTTGCTCTTTCGCCATATCTACATCGCGGATACGGGATTCAGCAGCAGTCAGGTTTTCAGCAGTGATGTTCAGGTTGTTGATTGTGTTTTCCAAACGGTTTTGGTTAGCACCCAAGTAGGAACGAGCTGCAGATACTTTGTTAATGAAAGCATCGATGCTTTTCAGCACGCTTTTTGCAGCACTTTGTGTATCGATTTTCCAAGCTCCAACTTTAGTTGCAACACTAGTCAGGTTGAATTTGGAAGTATCCAAAGTCAAAACTTGGGAAGCTTCTTGACCGATTTGCAGGTCAATATCTTTGTTAGCATTTCCATCCAACAAGCTGATTCCGTTGAATTTAGTGTTATCTTTAATATTTGTAACCTCTTTGGACAACTCAGACAGTTCTTCTTGCAGACGGTTACGGTCAGCAGCAGAGTCATAAGTTCCGTTTGCAGATTGAGTAGCCAGTTCTTTAACACGAACCAAAATGTTATTCACTGTTTGCAATGCACCCTCTGCAGTTTGAACGAGGGAAATACCGTCTTGAGAGTTGCGGGAAGCTTGTTCCATACCACGGATTTGTGCACGCATACGCTCGGAGATGGAGAGACCAGCAGCATCGTCAGCAGCACGGTTGATACGGTAGCCGGAAGACAGTTTCTCAACGTTTTTCGCCAAGCTGCCTGTGTTTACACCCAGTTGACGGTGTGTGTTCATTGCGGAAATATTGTGATTGATAATCATGAGTATTTTCCTCCTTGAGTTTTGCCCGTCACGTCCATGTGACTAGGAATTATTAGGACTATTTACAATCGCGCGCTTGTAACTTTGTCCCTACATTATCTTATATCGGTAAAATCTTAAGCATCTTTAACTAGTTTAGAAAGTTTTTTTAAATTTTTTTTCTAAGTATATATATTGATGCAATGTTCACTGAAACTCTCTTCGATATTTGATGCCCTTTTACTTGATATTTCGAAGAACAATATGATACCTAGAGTGAAAAGTTCCAGTCAAAATATCTTCTCTTTTTATTAAGGCACATTCAAGAATTTCAAACGATCTTCCAATTAACTTCTCAATTTTACCAAAATTAAAATAGGACTGAATCGTCCCTTTTTCATGAGCAGTTTCTACTTCCACTTCACCATCGTATTCCCGAGAGTGGCTAGAGTCGTCTCCTGAAATCAGATCACAATAAAAGAGTCCATCCTTCACCAAAACTCTGCTAATCTCTTCCATAGACTGAAGTGCTACAGAAAAGTTCATGCTATCTAGTACTCCATGACTAACAGCAAATTGAAAATAATCATTTTCCCACGGGAGATTCTGCGTGTACCCCTGCTTTATTTTATTTTCAGGGCTGTTGATCCCTTCCGTTTTTGCCCAATCAATTGCTAATTGGACAGCCGTTTCAGAAAGATCAATGCCATACGCATCTAATCCCATTTGATGTGCATAAATAACATGTCTCCCAATACCACACCCTAAATCTAATAATTTATGATTTTCCAAGTGCGGATATCTATCAATAAACTCAAACTGCCCTGTCCGTTTCCGAATATATTTGGAAGTGAATCTAATAATTTCTTCATGAGGATAATAAACAAAGTTATCTTTGTTTTTGTATGAAGTCTCCCACTCTTGTTTGTAAAAGCTCACTTCTCATCATCCTCTTTCTTACTCTGTAATTCATCTCGTTTACTCTGCTGATCCATCAATATAGCTTTCATGGAAGCCCATGTTATAGCACTTTCGGACGCTAACCGATTCTCTTCTTGTATAGTCATGTATAATTCTTTTCTATAGATTTCTACATCACGGGGAGCCTCAATGCCTAAACGAACGGTTTCTCCTTCAATCGAAATAACTTTAATCTCTATGTCATGACTTACAATAATAGACTCATTTTTTTTTCTGGATAGTACCAGCATGAGGATCCCCCCTACTCTCTTGTCAAGTTCTCTCGACAAACAACGGCTGATGAATAGAGTATCTATCATCCTGCAAAATTACTTGCTTGGCCATACGGTTAGACAAATTGATGACAATTGGCGCCTTAAGATTCACTGATACCTGCTGGCTCTCTCGAATAGTAACTATTGTAAAAACCGCTTTGGGTGTATCCTCCTGTAAACTAAGAGCTACCTTCGATATATCTGGAAGAACGAATTCGTAATCACTAAAAAAGGCAAAAGGATTGACAACCCAAAAGCCAATTTCCACCTCTTCAGTAGACTGTATCAAAAAAAACGGACTTTCCTCTTCCTGCATCAACTGAAAAAATTGCAAATGAGAAAACCCAGGAATGCCATCTTCAAAAAATAGCTTACCCAATTCCACTCGTTGGCTCTTATTCATGTTTTCCCCTCACTTACATCATTTGATCCAGTTGACTTCCTGACACATCAATCTTCAGACTATTATATTGTATCATATACGGCTCTATCTTACCGGGCGTATAGGAAAGCTCTGGGGATCTTGTTACTGGATCAATACTCATACCGTTTCGCTTAACGTTGATCGAAGCCGGTCTTGCTTGGATACTTATATCGACGCCCTCATCATTGGATGTTGAGGGCGGTCTGTATCCGCCTTCAAACACCCTCATGCCTTTCTCCCTACCAATTTCAGCTATGGCATTCTCTCTCGTGTGTATTCTCATCATTCGATCGCCCTCTTGACTTTTTTCTGCGATCGCCTGCAACCATTTTTCGCGCCCATACGCAGCATTACTGTCGCTAAACTGCATGGGGGTCATAATCCCGATATTTGATCGTGCTTGGCTTGAATCGATCATCAGTTCGGTCTTTGCCTGTTCGATAGTAAGTTCCGCGGGTTTCTGACTCAGATTCATCTCCGCCTGGGGCTGCTTGATTTCTTGAACAGGTTTTCTGACATTTAGGCCGAGTTGGGCAAAAGCACTTTCCATACGTAACTGTGGAATCCGCATCACGTCATCACCCTCCTAGCTCTCTACCTCAAAAAGTCTAGCAGTGTTGGTTGAATAATACGGGCTCCAGATCCCAGCGCCGCTGAATGTACACTTTCTTGTGTCTTTATATCTGTCATTACTTCTGCCATGTTAGCATCTTCATTCTTCGCCATTAGCCCAGTGATGCTTACTTCTTGGGTATTGAGTCTTTCTGCAATTAAATCTACACGGTTTACAGATGCTCCTAAAGAAGCTCGCTCTGCCAATAATTTGTCATACTGCTGATCCATTGTCGTTATAAATTGCGAAGCACTTCTCCCGTTATTTAACTCATTGATAATATTATCAATCACTTTAAACATGTTATTTGCATTGTCAGGGAAATTAAAGATGTTTTGAGCATTGACGTTCGACGTAACAAAAACATTTTGGCTCACTTCTAGATTTATAGGAGAATTGTTCGTACTGACAAAGTCTCCTTTACCAGCATTGGCACTTGAATCATACGGGGCTTTGTTCGTATCTGTTCCTGCAAATATATACTTCCCGTTAATTTGCTGGTTAGCAAGCGTTCCCAAATGATTCTTCAATTCCAGAATCTCTGACCCCATCGTTTTCAAATCATCAGGGGAAACGGCCCCATCCCCAGAATACACCATGAGTTCATTAATTCGCTTCAAGACGCTACCAACTTCATCCATAGTACTATCGGTCATATCTAACCAAGATTGTGCCTCATCCACATTCCGTTTATACTGATCATTCTCCATCAAAGAAGAACGATAAAACATACCACGTGCTGCCACAACTGGATCATCTGATGGCTTCGCAATTTTTTTGCCGGATGATAGTTGCTCCTGCAAACTATCCATATTCCGCATCGATTTATGCAAATTCCGTAGCATATTACTATTCAGCATGTTCTGCGTTACACGTACTGCCATGATCTATTCCCTCCTAATTAGAGGCCCACTCGGCCCATGCCGTTGATGACTTTGTCCAAAATTTCGTCCATGCTTGTCATGACTCGAGCAGATGCACTATACGCATGTTGGTATTTCACCATTTCTGCCATCTCGTCATCGATCGATACACCCGATACTGACTGACGCTGGCTGTCAACAGTACCAACAAGCATTTCGGAGTTCAACTGGTTACGCTCGGCTTCCTGGGCATCGACACCCAATTGGCTAATCGTATAGCGGTAGTAGTTATCCAACGTAGAGCTTTCAGCCAGGTCATTAGGCCCCGTGCCTGCAGCTAATACCTTAAACTTAATCGAAGCAATGGCGAGAGCGCTCTTGTTATTCCCTACAGGAGTGCTACCTGCTTCTGGTTGAGCTGCAGCAATAGCATCCAAGCTCTTCATAATTTCCGGATTTATGACAATCCCAGATGCACTTGTTGGATAATTTTTGGATGCTGGATTAGCAGCCAGTGAGTTCGCATCTACAAAGAACGGCAGATCCTGTACAGTGCCATTGTTAATATCACTCAAGCTTCGACCTGCCCGATGCAGATCATTGATTTCCTTCGTCAGATTCACAGCCAAAACATCCAAGCGTTTCAGCATGTTCGGCACGATCTGATCACGAGATTGGAGGGTTCCTGCCATGTAGCCGGTTGTTGGCACAAACGCCGCTCCGCCCAGCGTCATGTCACTCATACCCGTAGCTGGATTCTGTACAGTAGCTACGGGCTGCGAAGTAATCCCAGTAACAAACTCACGACCTTCAATCGTAACATTGACCATTCCCGCTGTCGATTGCGTCGCACGAATCTCCACCAGCTTGGAGAGCTTGTCCAAAAGCACGTCACGTTGGTCATACAGGTCGTTTGGCTGATAACCATGCGGTACAACGTTAGCAATCTGATTATTCAAGCTAGCAATCTGTTGGCCCAAGGAATTGATCTCCATCGCTTTTACATTGACCACGTTGTTGAGATCAGTTTGTACTTCCTTGATGTGATTGGTTAGCGTATTAAACGTATCCGCTACTGCCTTGCTTCGTTCCCGAACAACTGCGCGAGCCGATGTATCAGTAGGGTCTTTAGCCAAGTCCTGCCATGCTTGCCACATCTGGTCCATAACTTTTTGCAAGCCAGTATCAGAAGGTTCATTCATGATCCCTTCTAATTTCTCCAAGGTTTCCAAACGACCATCCCAGTAGCCTTGACGCTTGTGCTCATTCCGATACTGAATATCCAAAAACTCTTCCCGCAGACGCTGAATACTAGTAGCTTGAACCCCTGTTCCGAGCAAGCCTGGCTCTATAGTTGCCTGCATCCCCACATAAGGCAAACCATTCGTAGCCTGCATATTCACGCGCTGGCGGCTGTACCCTTCCGTATTCGCATTGGAGATATTGTGTCCCGTTGTATTTAGCGCGGACTGTTGAGCGAACAAGCCGCGTTTGCTGACTTCAATTCCATGAAAAGTAGAGCGCATTTCGACACCTCTTTACGCTTTTTTGTTGAAAAAAGTTCGATTAGCCTGACGATACGTATCCGAGGTCGGCCTTCCGTAGATGAAGTCGTCCTCGGGCGTATCCGTGATCAGGTCAAGCGTCATGTTTACAAAAGAAAGGGATTGCTCCAGTAACTGCTGATTCAGGTCGTTAGCATCGCGCAGTTCAGTCACAATCCGGCTTAGCTCATTACGACAGGAAGTGAGTCGCATCTTCTCTTCCGCACTGGTCGTCAACTTGATCAATTCAGCCAGTGTGCCTTCTTGCAGCGCAAAGCCCTTCTGTGCTGTCAGTTCTTTTACGACTTGCTGGCGGGCTACTTCAGCTTCTGTGACGCCCTTGATCAGTTTTTGCTCCTGGCGCGTAATGGCTATAAGTTCATCCACATTTCCTTTTACCAGCACTTCTTTCTTGTGCATGGCTAAGGTGTACAAGGCTTTGTGCAACTGGATCAAGTTGTCGAGCAGATCGTAGAGTCTGTTCATTCCTTGCTTCTCCTCATCTTCCATCGAAAACTATTTAAAGAGGCTGTTCAAAAAGCCCTCTCTAGATCATGTTACAGCTTTTTCCAAAAGGACAGGAGCTTATCAGCAATCCGCTCACTTGAGACGTGATATTTTCCTTCCTCCACTTGCTTCTTCAACTGCTCCACTTTTTCCCGACGTTGTGGAGAGTTGACATCTTCTACTTGCTTTTGCATTTCTAGCGCTTCTGTGGAAATCTTTACTTCATCCTTGCCCATCGGGATTTTGCCGCTTTTGCCTACCTGGTTGTTACCTGTCTTGTTGTAAGCATTGATCATCCCGACACGGTTAGGTTCATTAATCCGCATCTGATTACCATCCTCTCATACCAACGGTCTTTTCATAGAAAAAACCGATGACACCTCTTAGTAGTATCATCGGCAATTTCATGATGTACGATTAGTTTTTTTGCACAAAACTATTCGTCACTATTCTGCTTTCTTCGATAAGCTGCCTTAGCCAGATCGGCGCGTTGGAACTCCTCCAATCGCTGCTCTACCTCGATTTGTTGCGTGATTTCATGCTTCAAGCCGTTTAGACAAGATTCGCAAATGTTGCCTGCTCGAATCAAAAAACCGCAGCGCTCACATGGATAACCAAGATTTGGACTTCCGGCAACCGAAATGCGCCCTTCCTTGATAAACTTCGTGATTTGTTTCACGCTCACACCGGTGGCTTCGCTCACTTGATGAATATTCGATCCACGATTTTCACGCTTGCGTAAAAACTGGGCGCAGGCCTCATATTCTTGTTCCACTTCTTTACAGCACTTGGGGCAAATGTCACGGACTGCTTGTACAAATACAGCATCACACCGCGAGCAGTTTGCCAACTTGCCCATAGCCATATCGGACAACCCCTTTTCCGTTCAGAAAGTTCATACGGTTCTACATCCGTTGTATGCCTACATCATAGCTTAATTTTTCCAAGCTGGCTATCGGTATATTGTCAAGGAATATACTTCACAACTTGGCCCCAAATGTGCTCTGATTGTCCTCGCGCACGAACGCAACGTCGAACCAGTCGTATAAATATCGTCAAGGAGCAGAATTTTGGCAGCAAAGGGCATATCCTTGCCATCCCACACAAAAGCTTCGCGCATGCTTTCGTGGCGTGCTGCGCGCCCTTTTTGCTTGCTCAGCTTTGGGGTGTCCTTCGTTCGACATAGCAGCGGTCTCACGGGAATCTTGATCGCTGCTCCTAAATAGCGGGCCAGCAAGTCAACCTGATTGAAGCCACGTTCCTGCAATCGTTGTGGATGTAAAGGAACCGTCGTGATACAGGTAAACCCCATAGACCTGTAATAACGCTGAACCGTAATGGCGAGAAGCGTACCATAGTATAAAGCTAGCCGCTCGTCACCGCGGTATTTAAACAATCCGAGTAAATCCTTCTCTCCCTTTTCATAGCGAAGCAAACTCCGATTTGCCACCAATATCTGTCCATCTTCTCCATGAACACAATCCCTGCATAGCCCTTCGTCCCCGATACTAACCTGCAACTCCCTATCGCGCCCGCACCGCTGGCAAATATCATGTCCGATCAACGGCAAAGAATCAAGGCAGACTCCACACAACACAATCCCTTTTAACATGCGGTAGATGACCGGATAGCTCGCCTGATCCGATAGCTGTCGCGCCTTTTCACGAACGACCGTTTCCTTTTCGGGGACTGCGATATGTCCACCACAACGTACACACATCCCACTTGTCATGAAAGGCCTCTTGGTTCCGTGAGCCTTTGAGCCAAGCTGTTCATCTGTGAAATCTGTCTGACGGCCCGCTTTGGAGAAGTAGCGCGTTCTGCTTGCAAAAATAAAACACTACCTGACGTATCATCAACGGATCGTCCTACTCGTCCTGCAATCTGCACCAATGACGCTTCGTCAAATACAGGTGCCTCCGAACCTACCACTACTACGTCACTCTTCGGTATGGTCACACCCCGCTCCAAAATCGTAGTCGTAACCATGACGGTATAACGTTTTTGTCGAAATGCGAGTACCTTCTCCTCCCGCATAGGGTCTGCCGCATGTACACCGGCCATCTCCCCTGCGTGAGCAGGAAGCCACTTTTGAAGGTACGATAACACCCTGTTAATTTCATCAACCCGCGGGACAAACACAAAAACTTGTCGACCTTCATTCAGAGAACTACTTACCGCTTCTATAAACGGTGCCACAACTCTATTCGTCTGAACGCGCTTATGTAAGCCTTGTACCGTGAGAATCTTGGGGACAGGAAGCGCCGCACCATGATAGCGTCCAGGTAACAGAACATGCGTATCAGAGAATAGCGGTATCGCGCCAGACGAGCCTAGGAATGAGCGTCCCTTTCTAACGAGCCGCTTTTGCAAATATCCCGGAGGTGTCGCGCTTAAATAGAGGAGCTTCCCATTCGTTTTCACCGCTCTGGATAGAGCGCGATACAAAATAGGATCATTATGATACGGGAACGCGTCGGCCTCGTCGAGAACCACCAGCAAAAAACGCCGATGGTAGCGCATGACCTGATGCGTGGTCGCAATCGTGATGTCACTCTCTTCCCACTTCTCTGAGCTCGAACCGTGGACAGCTATCACTTTAGCCCCTGGAAAGACTCGCTGAATACGCGGAGCCAACTCCAACACGACGTCTTTTCGAGGTGTCGCAATCAAAACGCGACCGCCGGCAGCAAGTGCCTCTGTAACAGAAGGGAATAACAGCTCAGTTTTGCCCGCTCCACAAACCGCCCAAATCAAATATTCCGACAGCCCTGGTCTCGGATTGGCTACAAAGCAACGCGCTCGCTCAGCTGCCCGCAATTGATCTGCCGAATACTTTCCCGCCCACCCCAATCTCGCCACGTTCTGCAAGTGTTCTGTGCTACGGATAAGCGATGCTCCTACATCCATTAAAAAATACGGTGTACAACACTTACTCCTGCCCATACCTAAACAAGCTGTACAATAGGCGCAGCCTTGCTCACACGTATGACAATAAGTAAATTCCACCTTCGCTCCTGCACTTCCGCAGCGCTCACACACCAACTCCAGCCGATTGCGCCACCATCCTTTTGTGACCGTAAAACGAATACCAGGTCGCCACTCCGCTTTGTTTGCCAGCACGAACGAATGCAAAATGGCTGACAAATCATGTACGTCCACCCCTCGCTTTTTCAGCAAAGACTCCACTTCATCCCAAAGGAGCGCACGCCCGTCCAAAATCTCGCTCAAAACAACTTCTTGTGGTTTTTCGCACGATGAGCTCCTTCGAAGAAGTTTGCGACCACCTAAATAGCCCAACTGAGCATCCGGCAATTTCCCCGATACTTTGCTACCTTGATAAGGAACTTCCACACTCTCCTCGACTGACTCCCAAGAAAACCATCCCTGCCCTCGACGATCCTGTACGCTCACTGCTTCCCGTCCATATAAGCTACTCGCTTCGCACACGCTACTTACCGCCAGCGCTCTCAACTCTTTTACATATCCATCAGTCAGCATCCGTCCTTTACCGACTTGTTCCATCAAATACCCGTTCACTTTCGCACGCAAGGAAAAAGCCAAAGCAAGTGACGATGTCTTCCCAATGACATGCAGGACACACCCTTCTCTTTCCTGCCAAAAAGAACGATCTACAGAAAAGCTCGGCGTAACATAAGTCTGCACCTGTGGTATTGACCCGCCGCAAGCTTTGATATACAGCAAATACTCACGCATACGCTCACTCCCCCGCCCTCTTGCCATTAGTGTGCAAAAAGACAGACAGGTCCGGCAAATAAATTTCGGAATCAAAATCAGGCTGTAGAAAAATAAAAAAGCCGCCGATCTATTGTCGACAGCTCGTAATATTTACGCTTAATAAATTTTTATGCTCCCTCTTTTTTCTCCCGCAGATCAATGACGATGGTTCCAGCCGCCTTCTCCTCCTGACCGTCTCCCAAACAATGTCCGTACGGATAACGATTCAAGACGACTGTCATCTGTTTCGTATCATCGTCAGATCCATCATCTATCAAGGTAATTCGGATTGGTCTACCACTCCAATACGAACGAAACAGCAGACTCCTCACTACACGTTCCAGCACCTGTTCCGAATTGCGCACCAGTAACCGATAATGCTCATACGGGAGCTCGCTCGCGCTATCCGTCCGATTGGTCCAGCGCTCCGCGATCATTACCAACAAAGAGGAGCAGCCAAATGCTGCCAAAAGCCATACAATCAGCTCTTCCATCACGGTCATACCTCCTCCTATACCAAGGTATGCCGCACGGCTTGAACAGAGTGCAAATAGGAAGCGCTTCCTACAGTTTCACCCAGCCGTTTTTAATGGAGATGACAACAGCTTGTGTCCGGTCTTGAACATTGAGCTTTTGCAAAATGCTACTAACGTGATTTTTAACTGTCTTTTCACTAATAAACAAGAATTCCCCAATGGCACGATTGCTTTTCCCTTCTGCCATCAGCTGCAATACTTCCCGCTCGCGACGGGTAAGCGATTCGATCACTTTTGGATCGATAGTTTGCGATTCATCAACGGAGAAGCTACGCTCTGCCGTCCCTTCCTGCTCGCTCAGACGACGGAATTCTTCAATCAGCTTGCCCGTCACCTTTGGATGTATGTATGCACCACCACTAGCCACTACACGCACTGCGTCAACGAGGTCTGACGTTCCCATTTCCTTCAGCAAGTAGCCAGACGCTCCAGCGCGGAGTGTACGATACACATATCCCTCATCATCATGAATCGAGAGCATAATCACACGAGTAGAAGGGCTTACAGAAATCACATTTTCTGCAGCAGAAACGCCATTTATGTTCGGCATGTTAATATCCATCAACAAGACATCCGGCTTGTGCTCTTCCGCCAATACTGTGGCTTCTCCTCCGTCTGCACCTTCACCGACGACCTTGAAATCTTCTTCCATTTCCAATATTCGCTTTACGCCTTCGCGAAATAATTGATGGTCATCCACAATCACAATGCGGAGTTCTTGCTGTCTCTTATCCATGGTTCATCCCCCAGTACTTATTTACGTATCATGTCACAATTTTATCGGTATTTGGAATATAACCTTGGTTCCCTCTCCCGGAGCGGATTGCAGCTCGACACTACCCTCTAAGAGCTGTACACGCTCACGCATTCCCAAGAGTCCAAAAGAGTTGCCATTCGCTATGCGTTTTTCAAGATCGAATCCGACCCCATCGTCTTTGACGACAAGGCTTAACGAATCTTGTACAAATTCCAGCTTCACTTGAACTGTCGTAGCACCTGCGTGCTTCTCCACATTGTTCAGACACTCCTGAACCAAACGGAAGATCGCAGCCTTTACTGAACTGCGCAAAGGTGGCTCCACACCAAATACTACCAGATCGATAGAAGACTGAATACGCTCTTCGCACGTTTGAATATATTTTTGCAAGGTAGGTACTAGCCCTAAGTCATCTAATGCCATTGGACGCAAATCAAAAATAATTCGTCGAACATCCGCCAAGCTCAAACGCACCATTTCCTTCAGCTCGTGCAGTTCCATCTGCGCTTCCAAAATGCGCTCGTTTTTCAACATGCGTTCTACAATTTCCGAACGCAGCACGACATTTGCCATCGATTGAGCTGGACCATCGTGAATCTCGCGCGCGACACGCTTGCGCTCTTCTTCCTGAGCCTGGATTACTTTTAGGCCCATCAACTGATGCTGCTTAGCTGATTCCAGCGCCTCGCCTATCTTACTTAAGTCACCAGTCAAATATCCAAGCACAACGCCCATTTGAGAAACCAGCTTTTCTGCACGAACGATGGTTTCTTCCAAGGTACGCAGTTGACGCTCCAAATCATTTCTTCTGCGCTTCAAATTATTTTCCCGCTCGCGGTAAATGGACAGTTCTACCTGAATACGGCTCGCCTCTTCATACGCAACCCGGATATCTTCCTCCGTGTACATATGAAAATTACGACTGACCAACACGAGCTTGTTGCGCGATTTGCGATACGCGAGTTCAAGTGCATCGACTTTTTGAATCACTTTGGAAATTTCTTGTCGAAGTTCATGTAAATCAAACTTCAATGAGTTGCCATGCTGTCTGGCGTTTTCAGCTATATCAAATATTTGAGTTTTACTCGTTTCTACGGTTTCAATCGTTCGCTTGATCACCCCGTCCAGCACGCTGATGTCTATCGCTTTGTTCATGATTGCTCTCCTTCAAACTCATTTTTAGCCTTCGTGAACAACTGTTGGAGGTGCTCTTCTTCTACATCTCTCAGACCCATGTCATTGCGTGGAATGGCAAACGGATCTGTTCCCTGTTTTACGAATCCACGATTGGATGTAAACACATAGCGGTAGCCAGCTTGACGAGCTGTCTCCAGTACGCTTGGACTTGTGTATCCAAACGGCAACGAGATGACTTCGATCTCTTGCTTCATCCATTCGCTTAAACTGACGCGAGATATACTGAAATCCACATAGAGGCGGTCCCTGTACTCTTTCACGTCCTCTAAACGCTGCAAGTCTTTCAGATAGACCGGAGCTGTTTCTGGGCCAAGATCGCCCCATTCATTTCGTTCTTCCTCTTCATGCAGACTGTACGTGTGGGACCCGATCGTAACCAGTCCCGTATGAACCATTTCGTTAACCTGTTGACGCGTAAGTGGTGGCGTCATATTCTCCCGTTTTCGGTCAGCTACATCTCTTAAGCGCCCCGCAATCGCGAAGTTCACTGAAGGGTAGCCGTATGTACGTAAGATCGGAAATGCTTCTCTGTAATAACTCTCATACCCATCGTCAAACGTAATCAAAACAGCATTCTCAGTCGGTAAGGTACCCGTCTCCATAAATCGCAGGAACTCATCCAACGAAATCGGATTCAGGTCGTTATCATGCAAAAATTTCATGTGTCGGGCAAATTGATCAGGAGCTATGACATACCGCTGATTCGATTGATCCGTGACATGATGGTACGTCAAAACCACAACCTGATTGTTATACCACTTTTTCGTTTGAACCGCTGCTTCTTCAATTGGTGTGACGTTTGGCTCAGCATTTTTTGTCTCACTTATGCTTATAGACGTATCCACTTGGGGAAAAGGTTGCACTTCTTGTTTATTCTTTTTTTCCAGAAAAGATTCGCCTAACAACCCAATAGCCACTGCAAAAAACAAAAAAGTAAGAAACACGATCAGGAAGAGCCTTCTGTTCGGCAAAAAAACCCCTCCTCTACTTCCTCACTAGGAGATTCGACACAGTCCTACAAATTCCTGTGCAACAATTGACCCAATAATTGGATGACTCTGCTCCTAAAACGAAAAAGAGCCCAGTAGCAATACCAGGCTCTTTTTATGTCATTCAGCAATATTACAGTTGAGCAGCCTCTTGCTTCAGAACTTCTGCTTTGTCTGTTTGCTCCCAAGGAACATTCAGGTCATTGCGTCCAAAGTGGCCATATGCAGCTGTTTGTTTGTAGATAGGACGACGCAGGTCGAGCTGCTTGATGATACCAGCAGGACGCAGGTCGAAGTGTTTGCGAACCAATTTCACCAGAGCTTCTTCGGAAATGGTACCTGTACCGAAAGTATCTACTGCGATGGAAACTGGTTGTGCTACACCAATTGCGTAAGCAACTTGTACTTCGCATTTGTCTGCGAGGCCAGCAGCCACGATGTTTTTCGCTACATAACGAGCTGCGTAAGCACCGGAACGGTCAACTTTTGTCGGATCTTTACCGGAGAACGCACCGCCGCCATGACGAGCATAACCGCCGTAAGTATCTACGATGATTTTGCGGCCAGTCAAGCCAGCATCCCCTTGTGGTCCGCCAATTACGAAACGGCCAGTTGGGTTGATGAAGTATTTGGTATCAGCGTCCAACAGTTCAGCTGGAACAACTGGTTTGATTACTTGTTCAACCAGATCTTGCTTGATTTGCTCCAAAGTTGTCTCAGGAGCATGTTGGGTAGAAATAACGATTGTATCGATACGAACTGGTTTGTCGCCATCGTACTCAACGGTTACTTGTGTTTTTCCGTCAGGACGGAGGTAAGCAAGTGTTCCGTTTTTACGTACTTCAGTCAGACGACGAGCCAATTGGTGGGACATGCTGATCGGAAGTGGCATCAGCTCAGGTGTTTCATTGCAAGCAAAACCAAACATCAAACCTTGGTCACCCGCACCAATTGCTTCGATCTGCGCGTCAGTCATTTTGCCTTCGCGTGCTTCCAATGCTTGGTCTACACCAAGTGCAATGTCAGCGGACTGCTCGCCAATTGCAGTAATAACACCGCAAGTATCAGCGTCAAAACCAAATTTCGCACGGTCATAACCGATTTCACGAATGGTTTCACGAACGAGCTTTTGGATATCCACATAAGTGTTTGTAGTGATTTCACCTGCTACGAGAACCAAACCAGTAGTTACGGAAGTTTCGCAAGCTACGCGAGCGTTTGGATCTTTGGACAGGATCGCATCCAAGATGGAGTCGGAAATTTGGTCACAAATTTTATCCGGATGTCCTTCAGTTACAGATTCGGATGTAAACAGACGACGACCTTTTTGCAAAGCCATGAGAAAATACCTCCTTTGACCTCATACAAATAGTGTGGTAGCCGAGTCAGGATTTTATCTACGTAAACGCAAATAAAAAACCTTTTCCATCTTTTAGGAGGAAAAGGTTTGAGCGTTTTTTGCTTCCTTCATCCTCTTATCGGCCAGAACAGATGTCCGTTCTGCTGGTTAGCACCGCTCTAGATCGGTTGCCGGGCTTCATAGGGCCAGTCCCTCCGCCTGCTCTGGATAAGAGTATCCATTACGGATAATAGAATAATTGTTTTTTTCAGAGATGTCAATAGGAAAAATTTTACTTATAGTTGATAGGCTTTGGAAAGTACCACAACTACCTCGGCGCGAGTTGCCCTTCCATTCGGTTTAAAGGAAGAACCGTACCCATTGACCCAATTTCTAGATGTTAAAGCCTCAATAGCAGGAGAAGCCCAATGACTCGTTGGCACATCCTGATAATTCGAGGTACCACGGTTATACATCAAAACATCACGTGCCCGCGCGATCATTACTGCCATCTCTGCACGCGATATCGGCTGATCCGGCTTCATTTCATTCTTCGGGTACCCTTTCAAAATTCCCAATTGATAGGATACACCTAGGTTGTGATACGCCCAGTGCCGCTTTGGCATATCCCGGAAGGTCGTTTTTCCTGTATAGGTAGTCGCTACCTTGGAACCGGTCGCACGCATCGATTTAAGCAGCATTGTGGCAAACTCTGCACGGGTCACTGCCTTGTTCGGCTTGAACGACGCATCATTAAACCCATTTACAATATCGCGAGAGCTAAGTCTGACGATCTCTGAGCGCGCCCAGTGGTCCGAAATATCGCGATAGCCCGCTATCAATTTCTGCTGCGTCACCGTGAGTCGGTACGATTCATATTTGAAGGCAGTACCGCTATTAAGGCGTACATAATATTTTCCTGGTTGCAAACGCAAACCGATAACATCGTTTCCTCGGTTAGACAGCTCCGCTACCTCATTCGTCGAAGCGATCGCATAGTTCATGTTTCGATCGCTATAGAGCGCGAAACGAAAGCCGCTATCGACAGGAATGTACGGCGCTCGGAACGTCACATACGATTCACTATTCACAGTAAATTGGAACCAGTCGGAATCAGTAGCTGTCGGTATTGTGCCTGACATCACTGTCCCACCGCTTAACGGAGACGCTTTTTGATAGGTGTCATTCGGCTCATTAAAATCTTTTTTTACTGGCGTGTATCCCAGATCCAGCTGATATTCGCCATTCACCGCATTACGATTGTACTCACTCACACGGATGAAATACTTGCCTGGTGACACTTCTTTTTGGACACGCTCCGTCGGATTGTCTTTCGTTCCATTATCGTAGTTAGGATCCCAGACAACCGTCTTTTTCCCGGGCTCTTGTTTACCGATACCCAGCACTAGATCGACACGCTTATTATCAGGACTAACAGTGACATCCATATGCCCGTATTCACGAACGTAGTAGGAGAACCAATCCTGATCCCCTTCATCGTGGAAATTGCCTGTTACACTGATTTCGTTGCCTACGAGCGGCCTTGCCGTCTCTTGTGTATCGTTCGGTTCGTTACGGTCCGGATTAATGGTAAACTTACTCGTCAACACGTAGGTAAAAGCGTTGTTGACCCCTCCGTTACGCATCAACCGGATATTCATTCTTCCCGCCTTGACCGGAACAGTTATCGTATCCCCATTCCCGAAGTACTGCGTAATCGGCGGACGATTCTCTGGGTAAAAGGTAGCTGCCATCGCTGAAGAAACACCGGAAGTCACTGATGCTGTGAAGCTGACCTTCCCATCGTAAGGGATGTCCATCTTCAGCCAATCTATCGTGTCTTTTGGCCCCAAATTTCCACGTATCTGAGACTCAATCGGAAACGCTTTGGCTGAGTACGTCTGATTGTTCGGCTCTAAAAAGTCATAGGATAAGGCCGTTCGAACTGCCTTGTCGACATTTAACAATCCGTAGCCCGTTTTCCGATCCCATCCCTTTTCCCCTAAGTCCGTAGCCGTTTGAAAAAGCAATTGTCTCACATCAAATGGACTTAGTTTGGGATGACGAGCTAGTATGAGCGCCGCTGCACCCGCTACTTGTGGTGCCGCTGCTGAAGTACCGCTAAAAGAACCGTATTTTCCCCCAAGCTTGGTCGTATAAACATTGAAACCAGGTGCTACCAGGTTCAGCTCAGGTCCTGTATTGCTTTGATACAGCACTTCATTGTTACTCCTTACAGCCCCTACCGCTAACACCGTAGGATAAGCTGCCGGATAAGCCACACGGCTACTCTCATTGCCACTAGCTGCAATCAGAACAGCTCCGTTTCTTTCCGCTCGTTGCACAGCATTCGCCAGTTCCTTAGAGTAGGCCATACTGCTGAGAGACATCACGATGACTTTGGCACCACGATCCAAGGCAGTGTTAATACCCTTAGCAAGAGTCTGCACCGTAGTATCTCCATTTTTGGCCAAAACTTTAATCGGCAAAATTTTGGCATTCCACAAGACACCGGATACACCAATACTGTTATTCCCGCTAGCAGCCAGTACACCAGTTACTTCTGTTCCATGTCCGTTATCGTCCTGGGCAGACCTCCCGGGATTGACAAGATTCACACCCGGCAGAAGGTTGTCCTTCAAATCAGGATGCTTGTAATCCGCCCCGGAGTCCAGCACTGCGATGATAATCTGTTCATTACTATTTACGAGTGACCAAGCTTGATGAGCTCTAATCTGACTCAAATGAAGCTGGTTACTTAAATAGTAGTCATTCGATGCAGTTGGTGCTGCAGCATAAATAGTTTGGTTGTTTGCCATCACTAGCGCGACACTTAACGCAGTCGCTACTGACATGTTCACTGATTTTTTCATGCAAAACAGTCCTTCCTTCTCTCCCCTGCACAATAAGCAGTCTAAAAGGAATTCAGGTATTTATCTTCTCGTCCTAGCATAGCGGATGAAAAGGGAGACACGCAACCCTGATTACCCAATATTTGGAACGTTATAACAGTACAAAACCCTTTTCACCATGGGCAAAAAGGGTTTTCTCCTTACTGTAACAAACCTTTATTGTCTTCCACTTCAGGTGTTACCTGAGCTTTTTCTTTTTTTCTTTGTTGTGCTTTCGGAATAAAAGCAGTCAGTTCCGCCAGATTTACCTCTTCCTTTTTAATGGAGGAGAACGGAATATCAAATGCCCATACACGATGGCTATTTGCTTCTACTTTCATGTTTTCCAAGGTGAAGTGTACACGTGCTACCGTATCGCCATCCTTATCATGAACGATAATCGGCACTTCGGTAAACTCCAGACGTTTTCCCAGACCGTTACGGAAAGCAACGATGACTTTCAGTCCGTTATCTTCACCTGGCTTGATGTCGAGGACTTGCAAATCTACTTCGCCCTCTACAATCGGAGCCTTCTCTGCTGCCTGCTGCAAGTATTGCTTGGACTCATCTGTACTCAGACCCAAATTGAAGTTTTGATTCTCTTCTACTTCATTCTTTTTCGGCTTGATATAGGTCAGCTTCAGAGGAACCTCTTTTTCAGGAATACGGTCGAACTCATCCCAGCGGAACATGAATTCCATCGGACGGCTGGACATTTCCATCACTGGACCAGATGTGATCAGATCAAAAGTCTTTCTCGCGACTTCCTCTCCATCCTCCGTCACCAAAGACAACGGAAGTTTTTGCAGCAAAATGCTGCGGTCAGTCGCATTGCGAACGTAGGTAAGAACCAAGTAACCATCATTGGTAACCTGCGTAAAGAACGGAATGATACCTACTTCGTTACGAACCACTGGAGGCATTTCATCATGCGCGTATTGCAAGAGCTCATGCTCCGCTTCGTCCAATTGATCATCCCACGGACCGTTCAGCACCAAAAACAATTCTTTGGAATCCACACGGTTCGCAGATTGCTGTGGATTATCTATTCCGGATACACCCAAATAAAACTCTCTATGAAGATTCTCATGAATATCTTCGCGTACTTGCTCCAAGCTCTCCTTGGAACCAAACCAATTTTCCAATAACCAACTCATAAGTCAACCTCCTCTTTCCCACACCTCAAAAGTATTGCGCTCTATTCTACCTCAAGCGTCCATCTTTTCAGGTCGGCATCAGGCTTTTTCACTAAATTTGGCGGGAATACAATCATCCATGGACGGCTGTAACCCGGCTTCACATTAATGCTACTTGCGTCCAGTACACCTGTTGCTACCAGATCACCATTTGCATCAGCAATCGTCAGCTTGATTTCATCAGGACGGTAATTCTGGGCCATCCCATTGCGGAAGAGCATCGCTGCTACCAAATGTCCTTCCTTTGTCATTCCGATGTCAAAACCAGTAACCTGAACGGTATCAATCGGAATCACTGGCAGAGACTGCGTCAACGCTTCCAGACGATCCTTTTGGCGATCGGTCATGCGCTTTTCCATTTCAGGATCGAGCTCCAGATTACGAGGCCATACATGCGAATTTCTACCAGCCTTCATAACCACTTTCCAACGGTTAAAGGTGAAATTATCATGCAGATAGCTCTCTTCCGGGAACAATACCTCCCACGGACGGCTGGTATGCGGCGGAATTGCGTCCATATCTGACAAATCAACCTTCATCCGTGCAAACGCCTTATCATCGAGATAAATCGCTAATCCAACGTTTTTAATCCGCACTGGCTTATTCGTGGAGTTGCGGAAGAACATAGCGACAGTCATGCCGTTTGGCTGCGGAATCATACTGAATCCAGTTACGCTAATCATGCCTTTACGCATCTCAGGCAGTTCTTCTTGCAAAAAGCGAAGCGTGTACTTTTTCTCGGAATCCAGTTCACTTTCCCAAATCGGACTCAGAGACAATTCCGTACGAATCTTTTCAGCTCCACCTACAGAAGCTTCCTGTTGCTCATTGCCTTCCAATTCGACCTCGGTGTTTTTCATATCAGCGACATCAATGGCAGACTCTTCTTGAATATCTTTTTTCAGATCCTGTTGATCCTTACCTAATAAATTCTTCATAAAGGAAAACATAGGCTACCTCCTCACACGTCCGGACACGAACGAAGCTCTCTCATCATGATAAACTTTTTTGACTAGCCTATGCAAATTCGCTCTCTTGCATCAGGCTCATTGGGGAACGTTTACTTTCCAACGGGACAAGTCAAGCTCTTCCTTTTGGATGCTCTCTGGCGGAAAAATAAACAGCCATGGCTTGCTCGTATTTGCATTTACAGTCAGGCTCCCGAGTTCAAACAGACCTTCTGCCACTTTATCCCCGCTTGCATCATACAGCGCCAGCGGCAACGTCTCGAAGGACAGCGACTGAGTAGAGCCGTTGCGAATCAAAAGCATCGCATTCAGAGCACCATTTTCTGTTTGACGAATCTGCACACTCTGTATATTTACTTCTCCCTCTTTTAGAGCCGGGAGATTCTTCGCTAATTCAATTAAGGACGTTTTTTGTTCATCAGTCAGCGCCTTAATCCAGGATTCCTCCAGCTCCAGCTGCTGTGGAAGAACCATCTTCTTCTGCGCCATCTCAAAAGCGATTTTCCAATTCAAGAGAAGAACTTCCAGCTGTAAAAAGTGCTCTCTGGCAAATACAAACGACCACGGTCTTGCAGAACGCGGCGGAATTTCTCCAAGCTCGCTCAAATCAAAGGATTGGCGGGTAAACAGCTCCTGATCCCCAAACAGTACCACCAGTGTCATCTCATTCAGGCTGATTGGACGGTCCGTGCTATTCCGGACGAATGCCGTCACTTCGATCCCGTCATCATGCGGAACAAGCGCAGTTCCAGCCAAGGAGATATTCCCTGGTTGCAACGGCTCCAGCTCCTGAGCCATAAAGGAGAGCGAGTATTTCTCTTGCGCACTCAGCTGACTCTCCCAAGATTCATGCAGAGAGAGTGTTGTTGTGACGCCAGTTAATTCAACCTGTACCTGATGTGACTGTTCGGTATCAGCAGCGGAAAGAATCGATTCCTCCTGAACCTGCTCTCGCACCTCATTGGTTGTTGGTTTATTCCCCATTAAATTCTTCAAGAAGGATAACATATCGTCGCTCCCAACTTTTCTCTACATCTATATATAGTTACATTCGTCATCCACTATAGCATAGTGACATCCTTTTGCAACATAGAAAACTTGGCATTCCAAGCAGAAAACAAAAGGCTTTTGCAACCTTTTCACAGTGCCATTCGTACTGTTAGTTATGTTAGGATACCCGTACGCAACAAGGGATGTCAAGGAATGGAAGGATGGGCGGTGGGGCAAAAAAGGAGAACCTGGTTTGCTCGCAGCCTCAAGGACCGTTTCTTAGTCGGTCTATACCCTGCAAACACCTTTGAACGTTCACCGTGCCTTCGTCGCATATTTAATGAAGAAAAAATTTTTATGCTATCGAGTCGTTGAATATCCCGTGTATAACATTTCCATAATGAGTTAAAGTTTACAATGTTGTTTATTATTGATAAAATATAAGGGTCTAAACAAATAACTTGGGGAATTTCTTTTTGGCCAACTGTCTTGTGCAGTTGGTTCTTTTTTGTTTTCAAAAAATAAGAACCTATCACGAATGCGATAGGCCCCGCCAGCGATTATTGTGCAGGTTTGTTTCCTCCACCCATGCCCTCGATTTGATGAATTTGAACTTGGACATTTGGATTTTTGCTCATGCCATCTTTCAGGCGGATAATTTGATCGGTGACATCTACTCCGGCTTCTGTCGTTGCAGAAATCGAAGCGGCTCTGTTGTATTTAATTACTTCGTCTTGGACGATTTGGGTATCGCTCGGTCCCCCAGTATCACCTTTTGGCTGAATGGTGACCTCCACTCTATGTCCTGTGCTCGTGTCGTCAACGGTGAACCAAACATGTACAAGTTCTTTCACAGGCATTCCCGTGGTATTTGGCTTGACTAGTATCACTCTGCCAGTTGGATCAACCTGCATATATTCCACCGGGCGATTGCTGCCCTTCATCGGTAGTACTTTTTTCGCTGTAACCTGGACGAGCAGGTTTCTTTCGTTGCCATCAATAAGGCGAATGATTTGGTCGGTAATATCGTCCCCTGCTTTTACTGTGTCAGGGATCGTCGCTGTTTTTTCATACTTGGGTATTTCTTCGCTGGCCGTTCGGAGATTAATTGTTTCCTGTATGCAATAGTCGAGACCAGCTTGGACATCTTTTTGGTCGAGAAACGGTTTGTACTTTACCAGATACACCATACGTGAGTAGGTATCTTGCTTGTATTCTTCGGTGAATCCATCAAAAGCATCAGAAAACTTGAGTTCTAAGATTGGATCGGATAATGCATCACTCATTTGAGAAATGGCTGCTTGCTCTTCTTCCCTTGTTGGGTTGTCACTGATTTTGATCGCGTTGATCCGATCGATTGCTTCGGATAACCTTCCCGCATGAGCAAGGGCTGCCAATGATCCTGTTGGTGAGAAAGGTAAGATCAGTGCGAGAGCTACAAACGTTAGGAAAAACTTTGACAAGATTGACTTGAAGCAATTGCCGCTGTTTTTTTCGCTCATCATATCCGCCTCCATTTATTTATAATAACAACGATGTAAATTATAGGAATATTTAACATTTTTGTATAGGATATTTTTCCTAAGTCAAAATAAAAAGCTTATCGTGACTCTACGATAAGCTTCTGATTCTACGGTATTGGACATTTCATTGAGAGATTTGTCCTTTTTATTTTTACCAGTTTTATTTTGCTATTTTTTCAAAACATCAACTTCCAAAGGCAAAACTACACTTCCATATTGTGGGGATTTCCATTACTTAGCAATCAGCTACATCCATATTCCTTTTTTCTACAAATGATGGGTAACATGGACACTATGAAAATACTGGTAGGACGTGATTTGCTGGAATTGGTGAACAATTAGAAATTATTGTAAGGGTTAGTGCTATTAACCAAACTCAAGTTAAAGTTGTTTTCAACAAAGAAGTTGACAAAACTTCCGCTGAGACTGAAGGCAACTACAAGGTAAATGATACTGTATTGGTAGAAGGAACAACTACTGGTCAAGCAAAAGCAGCTTTGGAAGCAGACAAAAAGTCTGTTGTTATCACTTTTGCTGACAAAAAACCTAACAACACAGCTTTCACTTTCCAAGTTGATGGTGTAACTGATGTTGAAGGTAACAAAGTAACAAGTGAAGTTCAAACTATTACTGTAACTGATACTGTAGCACCAACAATCACTGAAACTAAATTTGCTGCTACCGGTGACTTGACTATTACTTTCTCTGAGCCACTTGCAGCTACACAACAACCGATTGTTCGTGTAAACAACACTCCAGTTGCACATACTCCAGTTGTTGCAGGTGATACGGTAGTAACTGTTCCAGCTGCTAACTTGCCAGCAATCGCTGGTGGCGCAACTGCAACTGTATTTGTTTCCAGTGCACAAGATACAGCTCTGAACACAATGGCTGTATACAATGGCACTGTTGTAAAAGCAGTTGATACTACTAAACCTGCTATTACTTCTGTGACTCAAACTGGTCAAAACACAGTTAAAGTTGTATTGAGCGAAGAACTTGCTGGCGGTGCTTCTGCACTGGAAGCAGCAGATCTCAAGATTCTGATGGGTTCTACTGTTTATACTCATGGTACTGCTAATACAGTAGTAACTGTTACTCCAGATGCTAATGATACCACAAACAAAACTTATGATGTATCCTTTAACCTTGGTGGAGCTGGTGCACCTAACTACGGTCTCTATGCTTCCAACACAGCTGCAACTGCACAAGTTACTCTGATTGTTGATGCTAATGCAATTAAAGATGCTTCTAACAATGGTAACGATGCGTATACACAAGCAATCACCTTCAACCGTGATGCTCAAGGTCCTCGTTTCGTTTCTTCTAAAGTAGCAGACGACAAACAAACTATCGAATTGACTTTCGATGAAGAGTTCCAAGATCTTGATGCAAACGTAGATGAGACTAAACTCCTTATCACAAATGCAGAAGGTGTTCGTTTCGATGCTATCGCAGCAACTACTATTGCTAAAGCTGGTTCTCCTAAAGTATTGCTGGTTGATTTCGTAGCTGGTGCTACTGAAATCGAAAACGGTACTTACACAGTACAAATCGGAGCAGGTGCAGTAAAAGATGCTCTTGGTAACTTGAGTGCAGCAGCTACTACTACACTAACTGTAGGAAACGCAGCTGATACTGTAAAACCAACTGCTACTCTGGATACTGAAGCTGTTATTGATGCAGCAGTAACTGGTGTTAACAAGTTTGTTGTAGACTTTAGCGAAGAAGTAGGAGCTTCTGCTCTTGATCTGGCTAACTACAAACTCGACGGTGTTGCACTGGATAGCACAAAAGCTAACATCTACTTCAATAGCTCCGCTAAAAATAGCGTAACTATCGAACTGAAAGCTGAAACTGTAGCGTTCGGTGCTCAAGCTGGTACTCCAGCAACTCTGACTGTAAGCAATGTAGCTGATAAAGCTGGCAATGTTATGGAAAAAGCTGCTGATTTCGGAGTAAATATCGCTGACAACACAGCTGCTGTTCTGCAAACTGTTCAAGTTCTGGGTAACGACATCGTTCTTACTTTCAACGAGAACATTGACAGCGCAACTGCTACAACAATCGATGATCCAACTAAACTCTCTGCTGAGTTCGAAATCTTGGTAGGATCCGATGCATTGACTTTGGGTACTTTGGGGACTGACGGTACAGGTGGTACAGATGGAGATGCAGCAGTATCTCTGGTAGCTGGTAACACAAAACAAGTGAAAATCTCACTGACTCCTCAAGTTAACGGTACTGGTTACAATAATCAAGTTTCTTCTAACTGGGATCCAACTAAAACAATCACAGTTAAAACTACTGGCGAAACTCTGAAAGATGCAAATGGATACGGAGTTAAAGCTGACGTAACTGCTCATAACTAATCGAACAGTTAAGAAAATACCCCATACGCAGAAATGTGTACGGGGTATTTTTCTGGCCGTTTGAAAAAATTATGTAAAAAGATGAAAATGGTGGAAAGTCACTAATACAATCATGTGCTAACCCCTTAAGTTCAGTTTTATATAACTGAAAACTTATAACTTTTCCAATCAGATAACACATTCTTTTTAAAGGATTTAAATAACCAAACTACGGATATACTAAAGGTGTTACCCGCATATTTCGGCTACTCTTTTTGTATAAGTATGCTGACATTCATGGTGGTGTTTTGAAACAAATGGTTTTAACACAATCAGTAGATATTTTCCTGCAATACTTGTTCTCCATTAGCCGGAGTGAACAAACGATTACGGGGTATAAAAAGGATTTGACCTACTTTACCCGTTTTCTGGAGAGCAAATACAACTGTGAGCCATACGTTGATGAAGTAACGGCAACGGATATCGAAGATTTTCTTTTATATCTAAAATCAGAGCGTTCCTATGCTCCTGCCAGCAGACAACGTAACCTTCATACTTTTCGTTCATTCTTTGCTTATGCATATAAAAAAGAATGGGTTCCTCGTAATATTGCGTTGTCTGTCGAGAAAATAAAGGTGCAGCAAAAGGAAAGAACATACTTGGAAGAACAAGAAGTAAACGATTTAGTTAACGCCATCGACCACTCCCTAATTAGACTAGTGGTTATGGTCCTCTTCTTGACTGGTATGCGCATATCAGAATGCCTGAACCTGACATTAGATGATGTGAAGTGGGATCAGCAGGTGATTCACGTAGTGGCCGGTAAGGGAAACAAGGATCGATTTATTCCAATCTCTCCCCGTTTACTGCCCACGTTGAAAGAATACGTATTGCATCATCGACCTGATTCTGATTCAAATCGATTTTTTTGTACCAAGAAAAGCGGTAAACTATCGCCGGTATACGTAAATCGAGAAATTACGGAAGCCGTCAAACGATTAGGGTGGAGTAAGAAAGTGACAGCTCATATCCTCCGCCACAGCTTTGCAAGTCAACTAGTCAAAAAGGATGTTAATCTGGTTCAAATACAAAAACTTCTAGGACATTCATCTTTGAACGTAACCAGTGTTTATACACACACAAATTTAGATCAGCTGCGAGATGCAATCAGCCATTTGTAAGTGAGTGTATAAATAAAATATCCAAACACTTTAAAAGAGAGATAAATAGGAGTGTAGAGAGTGGATATACGTACAGAGAAAAAACCAATCTATGACGAGCGTGTCAATGAGATATTGCGCGGCATGGTTGAGGGAAAAACGAGAGATGAGCTAGCGAAGGAATTGGGACATAAGAATTACAAGACATTAGATATATATATGCGTCGCAAGAACTTTATGTGGGATCGTAATAAACAAGCTTATGTACCGATACATACAAGTACTGAGAAGTGGAATCCAAGTAAGGATTTAATGAAGTCTTCAATGGAGTCGACGATTCTCTCGCTCTTTCAGAAAGAAGGAGCAGATGCGAAGACGATTGCCAAACGTATGGGCTTTCAGGATCACCGGGAGCTGGCAACATATATGAAGGCAAAAGGATACAAGTGGTGTTCTGATACGAAGAACTATGTGAAGGAATATGGGAAACTAGCCGATAGGGAAATGCTACATAACGAAGCAGTACCGAAATCATCGAATGAAGACCCGCTGTCAGAATTAGGTGAGGCTTTTGTAGCCCCTAGAACCGGTCTCATGGGCTCTAACCAGATGGATCAATATCTTCCCATACTCGAGTTATTGGAGCGCAACAGAGGCCGTCTAATCGATCTGATCGTTCCTGGCTCAGAATCAGGGAAAGTTCCTCGATATGCCGTACCTGGTGTTTTCGTTACGAAATCTGTTCATATGACAAATACACTCGATCAAATGGTCCGCGAATACAGTAAGGAAAAAAACATTAGTCAGAGAGATATTTTCGCTGTGGCATTGATTGAGTTTTTCAAGCGATATGGATATGAGAGAGAGATCAGTACATTGATTGGTAAAGTGTAAGTCAAATCGCCTTCTAATCCCTCTGATTTGCTTCGGGATAGGGAGGCTTTTTATTTTTAAATCATACAGGCATAGCGAATCACTGCTATAGAGGCATTGGACCTACAGTATACGGGGGATTTTGGCACATTCTGAATACTGTCCAACGGCGTTTACTACAGATTTACTGAGAAGGGGGACTTTGATTATTTCGCTTACCTTGTTAACGAGAAAAAGAGCCTGCCTCTAAGAGGCAGACTCTTGTGAAGAATTAAGGATTCACAGCTTCTGATTGAAAACTATTTACTCTTCACTGTAATTGTAATATTTTGATCTGCTACTGTTTTCGTAGACGTAAATGTTACTTTCGCTCCAGAAACCGTGATATTCTGACGGAATAACCCTTTTCCATTGTAGAGTGCTTGAAAAGCAGATTCAATTTTGTCTGCAATTTCAGAAGGTGTTTCTGTACCTTGAAGGGTAACAGTAACCGTCTCATTCAAGTAGTTTCCGTCGGTAAAGTTAACACTCAAATCCTTCAAGCCAGAACCAGCCTCAGTAATTTCAAGTTCATTTACCTCAGCAACTCCGCCCGTACCAGCAACTCCCTTTCTCCATTCTGAACCTACTCCAGTGACACCCGTCGCGTCAAGATCTTCTAACGTGATGGTAATATCTTTGTCTGCCTCTTGTGTTGGTTCTTTAATATAAATAGTCATACCACTTCCTGTCATATCATAATCAAATCCCAATTCTTGATAGATCGCATCCATCAGTTTGTAAAAGACTGTTGTAGTATTGTCATTCATGTTCACCGTTTGAATAATGTCTTTTCGAGTCTGGCCATCATCAAATACTACTTTAATCCTTCCGTCTTTATTTGCACCTGTTAAAATTTCCAACTGATTCGTCTCTTCTGAACCACCGGTCGGTGCCATACCTTTTACTACTTCCTTCGCATTCCAGACAATCTCGCTATTCTCGTCTTATCCCGTTGAAATTTGGGGTTATAACGAGCCTACACCGTACGGGCGACTTTCATCGCATACGGCGTTCCATCAGCGAAGAAGGAAATGTTACGTCTTACAATGGGCATCTTCATCCTATCAAATGCTTCTCACAAATTTCTCACAAACGTAATCGTCTTAAGGAGCTATACTGGCAGCCGCTCTTAAAGCAGGATCAAACGCAAAAAAGGACTGCAGAAATGATCTCTCTGCAATCCTTTTTGGAAATCGTTCATTTGTAGACTTGAGAAACTACAACGCCCATTGTAAGTCCTCGTATCCTTCTTATCCACTGACTGGGTTCCTTCGCTCCGGCCAGTTTTCTCCTCCCCGCCTGTGTTACCACTACGGGTACAAACGGTAAGCCATCCACACTACTACGAACCCGCTGCCATCTTATCAGCCTCACTGGTGCTAACCCACCTCTTCTGATAAGACTTCAAACGTTCCACCTTGTCTATCCCTTGTTTTGCTGACCTTAGGTCCCCACTATACAATACGAGAAAAACAGGTTTAACAGCCTGAATTATTCCTGTTTCGTCTGTGCGATTTCACGTACATCGACTGTTGTTCAACCCCTAGCGCTTAACTACCTAACAACAGCTATCTCGTATTGGGTCACCATGGATTCGTCGCCTGACCATAGTCAACTTTTAAAGAGCCCCGCCTTGCATCTCAGCAAGTACGACTTCACCTGACTTCACGGGAGCAGTTGGTATAGGACTGTTTTCCGTGCAGGAGGATTAGGCACATGAGCCATAGGCTGTTCTCATGGATTGGAGTTGCACCAATCTATTTGACAAGATAGTTAGAGAAGACCCCTAGACCGCTATGAAAGTTGTCTAGGGGTCGTTCTCCACTTCTTTCACTCAGGTAATGAGTTTATGAAGTAACGTTTCGTGATTTTTTTAAAGAGTTACCAATTTAGCAATTGCTTCGTTGACAGCAGTTACTTGAGCATTAACTTCATCTTGAGTTGCATCTGCTT
>NZ_AKIX01000100.1:0-15613 GCF_000282075.1 Brevibacillus sp. BC25 | reverse complement strand
AAGCCATTTTTGATCCTTCTCTCAGACGGGGGAACAGATTTGCGGCAAAATGCGGGTGGCAGGAGTGTGGCAACATCCAACAAGGACGTAGAGACAGCTATCTCGAAAGCAAAAGAGCAAGGCTATCCGATCTATACGATTGGCCTCAATAGCGATGGCTCCGTCCAAAAGGATCAATTGAAAAAAATCACAGAGGCAACAGGTGGAACTTCCTTTGTCACACAAAGTACGGATGATCTGCCCGAAATCTTCAATCAGATTTTTGCCAAGCATATTCAATCGCAACTCGTGTCGGTAGCGGCCATAACAGCTACCGGGGGCTTGCAGGAAGTAACCGTGACCATTCCTAACTCCAGCATGCAGGAAGCGAACATCATCCTGTTGTCCAACAATCCGTTGCTGGAATCGCAAGTGTACTATCAATCGCAAAATGTGCATTTTATGAAATCTAAAAAATACTCGCTGATGAAAATAGAAAAGCCGAAGAAGGGAAACTATCTCGTTAAATTTAGAGGCAAACCCGGGGATTTGGTGAAAATCAATTTACTGGGGAATTACAGCTTGATGGCTGGTGTAGAGGTCAAGCCTGAACCAGTTATGAAGGGGAATCCTGCTACGTTTACTACCTATCTCCACCATCTGGAGGGTGGCAAACGACTGGATGACAAGGATGTGTACGCATCCATGCAAGCAGAACTGATCGTAAACGATCTCGCGGGGAAAAAAGAAGAAAAGATTCCGATGAAGAATCTTGGCGATAGCTTTACGGTCGACTACGTCTTCCCTCACACGGGCAAGTACGAGTGGAAAATCTTTATGAACGGCCCGGACTTTTATCGCGAGACGGCTTCGAGCGTTTTTGATATCACGAATATCGCGCCAGTTGCTGCCTCGGTCAATACCTTGACGATCGAGAAGGAAAACGGCGAGCAGGCTATCGATTTGGGTTCGTTCTTCACGGACGCCAATAACGACAAGCTTACCTATACCATCGTCACCGCTGATCCGGACGAAAGATTCGTCGCTACGATTCAAGACGCGGCATTGAAGCTTTCACCAGAGAAAAGTGGCACATCAGAAATCAGCATTACCGCCACGGATGCGGAAGGAGCAAGCGTCACAGGCCCGCTCGTCATTACCGTGCACTCGGTATGGGATCGCTACATCACCATCGGCATGATTGTGTTGCTCGTAGCTGCGATCGGTTACGGTGTTTACCTGCTTACACGTCCAAAGCCTGCCTTTGTGGGTCGTCTGGAGGGGTATTTCCTGCACACGGCAAGCGGTCACGACATCCCTGTCAAGTTTTGGCCTCTCGCCTCCTTTGGCAAGAAACAGCGGATCACGTTGCAGGAGCTGTTCACCAGTTTGGATGTGAATGAGCATTTGCCCGAAGCGCAGAAGATTTACTTCCAGCCAGGAAAAAATCAGACGCTGCTTCTGGTCAATCATAGTCACTGCACAGTTGAGCGGGGCAAGGAAACCATGCCCCGACATAAAAAGCTCGTCCTCCAATACAACGACAAGGTGTATGTGACCTTCGAAGATAGGATGACCGAGATCGAAATTCGCTTTAAGAAATCGTCTAGTGAGGAAGCTTCCTAAGAGAGAAGCTCGCCTTTCCTTTCCAAATCAGATGCTCTGCACGAATCGCTGTCGCAAACAGCTTGAGTGTGGGGCATCTTTTTTTCGAGTCGACGGCCAATCCCCACATAATGACATTCGCCAGCAGCATCGGAACCTCAGGGTTGATCGTTCGAATCGGTGGCAAGCGATCCTCAATCACTCTTGCCGCCACATCAACGGGACGCTCTTTGGTCAGACAGTAATACAGCGTGGCAGCCAGGCTGTAAATATCCGAGAATACTCCTTGCTTGGATTGACCCGAGTAAAACTCAAGCGGTGAATATCCTTCTGTCGTCACAATCGGCTTGGGTTCATCCTTCTCGAAGTAAATCGCGGAGCCAAAATCGATCAGCACAGGCTGGCCAACTTCGGTGATTAAGATGTTTTTGGGCTTGATATCTCGATGAATGATGCCTTTTTTGTGTAAATAGTCTAATCCGTCAAATACCGGAAGTATCGTCTGATACAAAAATGCTCCCAGATCAAGCTCGGCTTGGGCTAATACATACGCATCCAGTGTCTTCCCTTTGCAATAGTCCACAACGAGATAACCTGTGCCATTTTCGGCAAAATGGTCGATGTATCCGATAATAGTTGGATGATTCAGTTCTTTGTGTAGGGACGCCTCTTGCCAAAAGCTATCTAGCAGCATGTCGAATTTGGTTTGTAACGATGGTCTGCGACAAATGACCTTCACGTGATCCAAATCTCGCATCGCCAATGCTTGAGGGAAAAACTCTTTGAGAATGAGTGTCCGCTTGCTTTTCATATGGTAGACCACATACACATTCGATAGCTCACTTGTGGAAATGGTCTTTTTGATCCGATAAGCTTTTTGCAAGATCGTGCCTTTTTTCAGACCTCTTTCCCGCTCTACCTGTCCCATGTCATGGCCTCCCCTATCTTTCCTCTCAAAAAATGATAACGAAAGATGGGGGATTATGGCAATATAAAGAAAAAGTATGGAGAGGGGAATGATTGATCATGGCACATTTGGAGTCGTTGCTTCACGTACAAGTTCCCGTGAAAAATTTGGAAGAGGCCATTGTCTGGTACTGCAATCACCTTGGCTTTTCCTTACAGGCGCGGTATCGTACTTCCGCTTTTCTTGCCCTGTCAGCGGGGCCCACATTGATGATATGGGAAACGGATGAGCAGACGTCCACAACCTTTACCGTTGATCATCAACCCATGCCTGTCTTTTTGTACACCACTTCCGATGTGCATGCACTTCATGATTATTTGCTGGCCCATGAAGTCTCGATTACCCACTACCAAAACGATGGCTTCGGATGGGTGCTCAAGTTTTTTGACCCGAGCGGAAACATGTGGGGAGTCATTCAGAAGAACATATTCAAATCATAACTTGTGAGGATTTTTCACAGCTTTTCTTTTGATGTTGCCGCTGATCCCATAAGTACTGGCCGTGCTGATAGAACGGAAGCGCGATAAAGGTCAACAGCATGAGGATGGCGAAGATGAGCGGCCCTTGTCCAAAACCGAGTACCTGGAGCAACACCCCGCCGATCCAGGCACAAACACTCTGTCCAAGGAAGGCAAAGCCGCTGGCACCGTAATACGCTCCACGTAAATGCTGGGGAGCGATCTCCCCGATCAGGATATCTCCGACGACAAAGCACAAGATTTCGCCGATCGTAAATACCACCATCGATACGGAGAGCCAGAACAAATTCGTAAATAGCCCGAAACCGAACAGCCCCAGTCCAAACAATAGACAGCCCAGCTTCAATGCGGTCATCGATGAGTACCGCTTCATAAATTTGGCGAGCGGATATTGAAGTGCTAAAACCGAGATGGTATTCACTACAAATAAAAAGGAATACGCTTCTATTCGATCATGCCCAATGTACTGCGAGAGTGTGGTGTCCAGATGTGAGTAGGCACCAGCGACGAACAAATTCCCGAGCAACAAGTAAAGAAATACTTTGTCTGTAAAAACAATGCGTGCCATCTGATTCATGGTGACCGGCTCAGCAGCCACGTCCTTCTTCAGCCGTTCCTTGAACATGACCATAAATACCACCAGTATGGCTGCGTACACAGCAAAAATGATGGCTGTGACTAGGAACGGCAACAAGGATGTGCTTCCTGCACCTAGCTGCAAGCCGATTAACGGACCGATTGCTCCACCCAAGTTGATCGCGAAATACCTGGCATTGAAAACAGCTGCCCGCTGCTCATCCGACGTGACATCCGCCAGCAGGGCGCGGGCTGTCGGCTCAAATACGTTTCGAAAAAGGCCATTACAGGCACTTAAAACAAAGAACATCCACGTCTCCGTCGCAAAAACGTATCCGATCAAGACGATGCTCCAAGCTCCCATCGCAGTAATCATCACAGGATATCTGCCCAATCGATCTGATAGTGCTCCCCCAGCAAAGCTGCTAATCGTTCCGACCAGCAAGCTGAGTGCGAGGATCGAGCCAACGATCGCCGGATCAATTCCTTTTACCTTTCCTAAATAAATGCCCAAAAACGGAAGCGTCATAAAAAAGCCTGTGCGTGACAAAAACGTTCCGATAATGACACCCCATGCCACCGGATGAAATCTCATTCTCCCCATCTCTCTTTCCCATTCCCGTTTGTTATCTCTCGTGTTATCTTCAGTATATGGAACTAGAAAAAGGGGAAAAAGGGTTCGATTTGATTGAATCCGATCACCTTTTCGAGCATGCATTTTTATCTGAGAAATGGGGGCCAGCATGGTTACCGTTCTGCATTTTTTAGAGCTTCGTTCGTCTTTTCATCAAGAAGAAATCGGGAAACCGTTCCCTGTCACCATCGAAAAGCTGGCTGGGATTTGGCACTGTACGCCTCGCTACGCCAAGCTGATTGTCCGTAAGCTAGTCGAGCTGGATTGGGTCGAATGGAAGGCGGGACTCGGGCGAGGGAATGTCTCGGTCATGACGATTCATGCTGATTCCGATGAAATCCTCTTCGTCGAGGTCAAGCTGCAAATAGACAAGGGCGACGTCAAAGAAGCGATGGAGCTCATGAATCGCTACGGCAAAACAGCCGTCAAAGACCAGATCATGGATTGGCTCTCGGAAGAAATGGGCTTCTCCAGCCACTCAGTATCGAACCGGTCCCAAGACATCATCCGCTTTCCGGTGTACCGCACGATTGTGACGCTGGACCCCGGTCTGGTTTACTACCACTTCGATGCGCATCTGGCAGGACAAATTTTCAATACGCTCGTCCATTATGATCCGAATAGTCGTTCGATTTTACCTTCCATCGCCCACTCGTGGGAAAGCAGTCCCGATGCCACAGCATGGACCTTTTATTTGAAAAAGAACGTGCTGTTTCACCATGGACGGGAACTGACTGCTCATGATGTTGTTTTTTCTCTGAATCGGCTTCGCTTGCATCCAGACACGTATGAAGCAAGCTGGATGTTTCGTGACATAGATCAGCTCATCGCCATTGATGACAGAACCGTGCGCATCCTGCTAAAAGAATCAAATTACTTGTTGCTACGGCTGCTGGCGACGATTCCTGCTAGCATTGTTCCCGAGGAAATCGTGCGCAATGATGAGGGTGGCTTCGGAGAAAAGCCAATTGGAACGGGGCCATTTCAACTGGTCCGTCTTGACGAGGGGATCTGTATTTTGGAGGCATTTCCTGCTCATTTTCTGGGAAGACCGCAGCTGGATCGTGTGGAAATCTTGATCTTCCCCGAGCTGGACATGGGCCGCCTAAAAGAACCAAATTGGGCGTCTGTGATGGTGTCGCACGGGGTCCAGACGAAAGCACAAGCATTGAAGGAAGCAGTCATTCAGGATGGTCAGGACTGGTGCGATACGGAGGCGTTTTTTTCCTGTTGTAATTTGCTTGTTTTTAACCAGTGGAAGAGCGGGCCGCACAATCATTTCAAGTTTCGTCAGGCGCTTGATAAACTGATTGATCGGGATCAAATGATTGCCGACTTGGGCGGTGATCGCATCTATCCGGCGAAAGGCTTCCGCACGTATCACCCTGTTTTAAGGGAGGTAAGAGCGAGAGAGAACAAGCAGCTCTGCCATACTGAAATCATGTCCCTGCTACAGGAAAGCGACTATCAGGGAGAAACATTGCGTCTCGTGACCACAGCCTATCATGAAGAAGACGCGCTATGGATTCAACAACGATGCGCCGATTATGGCATTAATCTGGAAGTCGCCGTGAGAGAACCATGGGAATTTTCGAATCGCGATTGCTTGCCCGAACATGACTGCCAGCTGTACGGCAATGTGTTTAGCAGCGATCAAATTAGCGAGTTGGAGATGTATTTGCAAAGAAATTACCTTCTCCCCGCATTTGATGAATCATTGGCTTTGGCCATCAACAAGGAGATTTGCTTGACGTTTCAGGAGCCAGACCGGCTTGCTCGGGAACACCATCTCGCCAGGATCGAAGCCATGATCAAGGAAAACCATGCTGTCTTGTATCTGGTTCAGAAAAAGACCTTTACGTCGTTCCACAAGTCTCTACGAGGCGTGTCGATCAATTCGTCGGGCTGGCTGGACTTTCATAAAATATGGTTTCAACCGGATGCGTTGCAGCAGCAGTTGTAACGAGACGGAGCTGTCGTGGAGGAAGAAGTGCATTTCCAGTCTACGCTTCGGCCTCCGCCCCACAAGGGGTATCACCGTCCGCTTCGGAAAAAATGGCGGGAGCGCTTCAAACGTAGAAGTTTCGAGGAAGTAGTCCATGAGTGAAGCTGAAATTCCCCGCCATTTTTTCCTACGCTGGGGCGGGCTCCAGAGGCGCTTGGACTGGAAATGCACTTCTTCCCACGCGGCTTTTTGTTCATAACATTTTGAAAGGTCATCCAGGAAGGTGATCGTTAAGGGATTGTTATGAAAGCCACCCTGAGTTGATCTTTAAATCGGGGTAATACTCGAAGAAGCCAAAAGCTGTACGGAAGCCCTGCCGCATGTTTGGAAGGAGACCGCCCGAACGAAGTGAGGATATAGGCGACTGGAAAACATGTGGCAGGGCTTCTCCCCGACCACAACCGTTCGGGGACATCTTTATTCTTTCATGCTAAAAAAAGCAATCCAAGAGCGACCTTGGACTGCTTTTTTCTATTAAGAAACTATTTTGACTGGTGATAGACTTCTTTACCCGCAACGTACGTCATGGTCACGTCAAATTGTGAATTCAATACCGTAATATCTGCATCATACCCTGCCGCCAGACGTCCTTTACACTCGCCAAAGCCAAGGATGCTTGCTGGTGTAAGAGAAGCCATTTCCACTGCATCTGGCAAAGAGACGCCGCTCAACGTCACCATATTGCCGACCGCTCGATTCAGCGTCAAAATGCTTCCGGCAAGCGTCCCATCAGCGAGCTTCGCCTGATTGTCTTGAACGTGAACCTCTTGCCCACCAAGGTCGTACGTCCCTTCGCCCATCGCGGCTGCCCGCATGGAATCGCTGACGAGCGCGAGCCGTTCAGCCGTTTTGACCCGATACAAAATCTTCATGACTGCTGGATGTACATGGATGCCATCTGCGATCAGCTCTGTGCTCAACTGCTCATGATACATCGCGGCGCCCACTACGCCCGGCTCTCGATGATGCAGCCCTGTCATAGCATTGAAGCAATGTGTAAAATGGCGCACGCCCGCATCTACCGCTTCCGTCGCCTGGGCGAACGTAGCTCCTGTATGTCCAGCAGACACGATGACATCGCGTTCTTTTAACCAAGCAATCGCTTCAAGTGCTTCCGGTTGTTCAGGCGCAATCGTCACGACCTTGATCAGACCTTCTGATAGTCCGTAAAGCTTTTGCACTGCATCGAGCTTGGGTATCGCAATGTTTTCTTCTTTTTGCGCTCCCTTGTAACGAGGATTGATCCATGGACCTTCCAGATGGATGCCGATCGCTTGTGCCCCCGGAAGCCCTTCCCTGCTGTTCTGCGCGATGTTTACCAGCACCTGCTCCAATTGATCATAAGGAGCCGTCATCGTCGTCGCCAAAAAAGACGTCACCCCATGCCGTGCAAGTGCAGCCGAGATGGCCTGAAGTGATTCCGGCGTCCCGTCCATCGTGTCGTATCCGTCAATCCCATGCATGTGCATATCGACGAATCCAGGGCAAATCCAGCCATCCTCTACTATCACCACATGATCTGGCAAAGCTTTTCCATACTCATCTGCCTTGCCAGCATAGGTGATCGTTCCATTTCCCACGACTACGAGACCATTATGCAATTCCTGTCCATCTGCGACAAGGTTCCCTTTGAGAGCGTATTCCTGGTTCAATTTGATTTCCTCCGTCTTTAACGTGGCTTTCTTTGCGCGTTTATTCTACTGGGGTTGCCCCAGATTGCTGCAAATCCTCGTCGTCTCCGCTGCCAGCTTTTCAACGAGCTCACTCGCGCTAATTTCCTGGCTGAGTGGAGCTGCCTGTCCCGCCCACATCGACATGTACGCACTTTGCTGCTGCTTGCCCGCAGCGGCTCGAATGTCTTTGGTCAGGGCATTTTGTACCGGATAAGCCGGGAGCTCGGGATCAAGTGGGGCGAGTGTTGTCATAAACTCATTTTGAATGCCCCTTGCCCATTTTCCAGAGAACGCACGTGTCATCACGATAGACTCTTCACGCGTTGCCAGAATGGCTTTCTTGTGCAGGGCATGTGCTCCGCTCTCCTTGCACGTCAGAAAAGCCGTTCCGAGCTGTGCCGCCTGTGCCCCGAGCGCGAGTGCTGCTGCGATCCCCCGCCCATCCATGATCCCTCCAGCCGCGATTACGGGAATCCTGACCCGATCCACGATTTGCGGGACGAGCGCCATTGTTCCAATCATATTGCTTGGCGAATCCGGCAAAAAGGACCCACGGTGCCCGCCTGCTTCGCTTCCTTGGGCGGCAATCATATCGACTCCGCTCACTTCCAATGCAATCGCTTCGCGAACGGTTGTCGCTGTTCCGATGACAGTGATTCCCCGCTGCTTCAACTCTGCCATCAAGCGATGATCCAGAACACCAAAGGTAAAGCTGAAAACGGCGGGCTGTTCCTCCAAGACGACAGCCATCTGCTCAGCAAACGGCTCTGTAAATTGCTTTACCTGCGGATTGTGCGGGATGCCCAATCGATCTCGCACATCATTCATTGCCTGTGCAACGTCTTCTGCGATCGGCTGGTCGGCATCGAAATCTTCGGGAATAAACAGATTCACGCCAAACGGTTTGTCCGTTAGCGCCCGAATGGACTTGATCGCCTCACGAATCTGCTCAGGAGACATATACGCCGCACCGAGCGTTCCGAGTCCCCCTGCTTCTGAGACAGCGGCTACCAGCGCAGGTGTGGTCGCTCCCCCTGCCATTGGCGCCTGAATAATCGGCCATTTCAAATGTAAACGGGAAGTGATAGGATTGTTTGTCCACATGGTTATTCCACTCCTCTATATTTGTTTACTCGTTGATTGGTCGTCGCTCTGAATCCATTCAAGAAACTGAGCCAACACCCGGGCGGTTAACCCCCAGATGACACGCCCTTCCATCTCGTAAAACAAATGCTCGACTGTCCCTGTTCGCCACGGATATCGCTTGCCACCCGGGATCAGATGATAAGGAAAATCCTCTTCGGGCTCGGTCATGACAGAGGAAAGATACTTCGCTGGCTGTGTTGCCAATAGACGATCAAGTGGAAGGATAAAGACCTCTCCGACCTCGTCTGGATTCGGCTTCATCTCTGGAATTCCTTCCACGTATCCAATAAAGGGCGTAATGATAGAGGAGCCTGGCCCAATCACCTGATCGAGCTCGCCTACATAATGAATCCGATCAAGTGGAATACCCAGCTCCTCGCTTGTTTCCCGAGCAGCCGTCGCCCAACGGGATTCGTCACTCTTCTCAGCTCGCCCTCCCGGAAAACAAACCTCATTCGCCTGTCGCCGCATGGTGCTAGCTCTTTTTTCAAATAAAATGCCTAGCTGGTTGTCAGCCATTTTGACGAGCGGGAGCAAGACACTGTATGCCCCGCTCGTCCCTTGGTCACGTTCTTGCAATCTCTTAGAAATCTCCTTGATGGCAGGAGCAAGGGAATCCGCCCCTGAATCCTGTGGCAAGTACTCGGAGACCTCGATTAAATTATGGTCCGGATCACGCAAATACACCGAACGAATGGGCCCGATGGCGCCCGTTTTTTCAACAGGTCCTTCCACCATATGGACGCCGCATGCATGAATATGCTGGATGACTTGCTCCAGTGGAAGCGATGTGACAAGACACAGATCAGCGGAGCCTGCGACTGGATGCATCGCTTTTGGCTCCCATTCTTGTCCAGATTGATGCAAATTGATTTTTTGCTGGCCGAAGTGCAGGGCCTTCCTGCCGTCGCCAAAGGTTACAGCCTTCATTCCCAGGACTTTTTCGTAAAAGTGACAGGTTGCTTCGATGTCTTTTACCGTCAAAACCAAGTGGTCTAATCGATCGATCATATGCCTTTACTCCTTCTCGTCCCGATACATGCTCATGCTGTTATTATAACAAACACAAGGCGGTTGCTTCTTCTCCCCATTGTCCTCCAACATTTCCCTCTTTTCAATTCCCAAATTGCCTGTTCCCCCACTTCACCCTATACAAAAACAAGCGCTTCCCTCGTACCTAGACGGGAAAACGCTCGCCAAATCCACAATTTGCGAAACTATGCTTTTGAACGTGCCAGCAAGTACAAGAAATACGGAGCACCGATAACGGCTACAACGATACCAGTCGGAATCTCTGACGGCTGCATGATCCAGCGTCCGATAGTATCAGCCACGATGACCAATAGCGCGCCCGTCAGCGCTGATGTAGGCAAAAGCATCTCATGCTTTGGCCCCACTAGTCTGCGGGCCAAATGCGGACCGATCAACCCGACAAAACCGATGCCTCCACTCACTGCCACGCAGGAAGCGGCAAGCCCGACTGCAGCAGCCAGCAGCTTCAATTGCTCTTTGCCAACGGGTGCACCCAAGCCTTTTGCCAACTCTTCTCCCAAATTGAGCACGTTCATCACACGTGCTTTGCAAAAAACATAAGGGATTAAAATAGCGATCCAAGGCAGCAACGAAAGAACGAACTTCCAGTTGGTCCCCCAGATACTACCGGCGAGCCAAGTCGCCACAAACTGGTACTTGTCCGGACTCAGCTTCAGCGTCAAGACGATCATCGCAGCACTCATCCCAGCCGCCACTGCAATTCCCGTCAAAATAATACGGGTCGGAGACAATCCCTTGTGTCTTTTATAAGATAATGCGAAGATCAGCCCTGCTGTCACGCTGGCTCCAATCAAAGCCAACACTGGCAGTAAAAAAACAGGTGCCGCAGACGTTGATGGATAAAACGAAATGAACAGCATCACCATCAAGCCAGCACCAGCGTTGATCCCTAAAATACCGGGTTCAGCCAATGCATTGCGGGAAATCCCTTGTATAATACATCCGGATACGGCAAGTCCTGCCCCAATCAGGAGGGAAATAACAATCCGCGGCAAGCGGAATTCAAACAAGATCAAGCTTTGTTTGTCTGTTCCAGAACCGATCAGCGTCATCAGCAGATCGCTTGGTGACAATCGTATATAGCCTGTATTCATACTGATAATAAACGCGATAAAAATGAGGATAGCGAGTATCATCATAACCGCAAAGGCTCTATTTCTTTTGCGGGCTTGGTAATGGGAAACAATATGCTGCATAACTACATCTCCCTTCTTTCTTTACGCGCCAAGTAAAGGAAGAACGGTACACCGATTAGCGCAATAAGTGCCCCTAACGGCGTCTCATACGGTGGATTTACCATTCTTGCTGCCAAATCAGCGAAAACGACGAGCAAGCTGCCCAAAATGGCTGAGCAAGGAATGATCCATCGGTAATCGACCCCAACCAAAAAGCGGGTCAAATGCGGAACGATCAACCCAACAAAACCTACTACCCCAACAACGGCGACTGCTGATCCAGCCAAAATCAAAACGATGATCATGCCTGCCAGTTTCACTAACGCCGTGCGCTGCCCCAATCCTTTCGCAACATCTTCTCCAAGACTGAGCATCGTGATGGAACGCGACAACATCATGGCACCAATAAGCGCTGCGAGAATCCACGGGAACATGACTTCGAGCTGAAACCATTTGGTTCCCGCCACACCGCCTGCATACCAGAAGGCCAAATCTTGTCCAATTTTAAAGTAAAGAGCAATCCCTTCGCTTAACGCAGACAATAGTGCGGTCAATGCAGCACCCGCCAAAACGAGGCGCACCGGAGTCAAGCCGCCTTTTGCCAAGGAACCAATCCCGTAAACCATACCTGCCCCGACGCCAGCACCCAAAAAGCTGTAGAGAATCAGGTACATGAACGGCAGACCCGGGAAAAAAGCGAAGCAGAGAGCCAAAACAAATCCGGCACCTGCGTTCAGACCAAGCAATCCGGAATCCGCCAGCGGGTTGCGTGTCATCCCTTGCATGATGGCACCTGCAACAGCGAGGCTGGCTCCGACCATTGCACCGCCGAGCAGACGCGGCAAACGAATCTCCTGAATAATTTGGTGTTGTGTAATATCAGGATTAAATTGAAAAATAGCTTCCCATACGACAGCAAAGTGGATGTCGGCTGCTCCAAATGACACAGACAAAAACATCCCCAGTATTAATGCGAAAACTCCGCCGGTCAAAATTAGCGTCGCTGCCCAAGGGCGAGAGCGAAACGCAACCGACTTTCCGTTATTCCCCTCTTTCAGAGAATGTGCGTGTTGACTCATACGTGCCACCTTTTTTTCGTTAGTATGGAGCTGAGTTGTTTTTGATGATATTGATTCTTATTATCATAATAGAATTTTAGGCGATGTATGAAAACAGTGTCAATGGACAAACGCGCTGCAAAGAGACGGTCATGACTGTTTCTTTGTACATTTACGCTAATACATTCAAGACATCATCGACCTTTTTTCCGTTGGCGATCACACCGTGATTCATCCAGGTCATGAAATCCACCTGATATGCCCGCTTGTTTTGGACAGCAGGAAGCGCTTGCCACACGGGATGGTCGAGCTGTAGCTGTTCGGCATCTGGTTTTCCCTGATGCCATTTGTCAAAGGCGAAAAAAATGTGATCGGCATCCAGTGTTGACAACTCTTCCCAAGATACCCCTTCTCTCACCTGCTTGGCAAATTGTTTTTTTACCAGCGGGGCTGGCTCCATTTCCAAATCTTGAAACAACACCTGCGATGTGTAGTTTTTCTCTACGAGGATTTGATCGGCCGAGATGCGCAAGAAGGCTACCTTCTGCCCTTTGAGACTGCGTCCCATTCCATTTTTGGCAGCTCTTACTTTTTGTTCATACTGCTCGATTGACCACTCTGCCAATTCACTTCTGCCCAACCGATCACCGAGGGTGCGCAATGTTTTTCGCCACTCAGGACCAAACTGCCGAATTACGCATGTAAGGGCGATCCGTGTACATTTGGCATACACATCCGCCTTCCAGCCTGTACACTCCCGAAGCATAATGACATCTGGGGCACGACTGGACAAGAGCTGCACGTCATCTGTCAGCACATCGTACGCCGGTACATCATGTAGGTCCAAATAGTCCTGCTGCCCCCAATATGTATGCGCCCATTGAACGACGGGTCGAATGCCAAGGGCTAGCAAATAATCCTCCATATAAAGAGAGACGACTCGTAAATCATCCCGATGAATGTTGCGATATTTTCCTGGCGCGATGCCTACACTCTGCTTAAAACGACGATTGAAATAATACTCGCTGTTGAATCCGACATTTTGGGCAATCTCGTTGATCCGATCACCTGTCATGAGCAGTAGCTGCTTCGCCTGATTCATCCGCAGATGATGGATGTAATCAAGTGGTAGTTGTCCCGTCATTTCTTTAAAGAGCTGTGTATATCGCCAACGTGCAACATGCGCTTCCTCTGCCAACTGCTCTACAGTCAGCTGCTCCTGGTAATGCTCCTCTACATACGCAATCGAACGTTCAACAGCTCGCCTCGGGTCCAAACTAGTTTTGCCTGGCACATTTTGCTGGGCCAAAACGCATAGCAATTCCTCAAACCGCACGTGATTATAAAATCGTTGCAGCGCCTCCGTCGCATCGCGATGCTTGTAAATCTCCGCAATCGATTCAACGACACGTGAAAAAGGCGTGCAGGTCAACTCCCCCATACAGAAAAAATCCTCGGTAGCTTGTTCCTTCGTCGGATCTCCCGTGTGGACGACACGAAAAGTCAGATAATAATAGTCGAGAACGTGATTCGTGCAACTGATCCGAACGTTCTGACGCGGTGCTGCAATCCAGCAACGCTCCCGCGTGAACCGATATGTCGATGATTCGATTTCAATGAGCCCTTCTCCGTCTGTTGCTACAATCATCGTGTAGTCTTCCAGCTCTTGATATTCCTGCCATCTTTCCACATTTACTTTTTGGATGGCTGTCATTGCGAAAAATGATGGTGGAGATAGCTTGGCCCCGGATGCTTCGTTATTCATCTCCCTCACCCTTCTCTTGAGAATGATTATCATTTAATATTATAATGAGTAAACATCCCGACGACAAGCTCCACAAATAAAAAAGAAAGCGCATCAACAGAAATGACGCGCTTTCTCAACTGAATTCGATTACTTTACAAACGCTTTGACCAAGTCGTCTGCCTTCTTCATATTGGCCAGCATGGCACCGGATTGCCAATGTGTCCGCTCCATTGGGTAGATATGACCTTTTTTCACAGCAGGAACAGATTTCCAGATTGGGCTCTCCAAAATCTTGAGCGCATCCTTGTTTTCTTCGGAAGTCCACGTGCCGTTCGACGGGAACACAATGATATGGTCTGCATCGATAGCCGGGATGGCTTCTTCTGATAATACCACGTGCGTTTCTTGATTTTTGGCAGCTGAATACGGCGTAAGTCCCAACTCCTTATAGAGCATGCCTGTGTAAACATTGCCATCTCCGAAGAGGGCCAAATTCGGCTTATTGCCCACGTTCAAACGAATGACGGCCACCGTTTCGTTGCCAATCGCCTTTTCAAGCTTTGCCTTGGTATCCGCAATTTTCTCATTATACTTTTGGATCGCTTCGTCTGCTTTTTCTGGAACACCTAGCACCTCGGCGATTTTCTTGAGTCTTCCAATCGTGTCGTTACGGAGTTCATCCGGCAGCTTGTACGTAGGAGCTACCTTGCTGAATTCCTCGTATTTCTTGGGATCAGCGTAGCCATCCACAATGATGATATCTGGATTGGCTGCAAGTAACGCTTCAATACTTCCCGTAATATCAAAAAGCGGCACGTCCAGACCGAGGTAATCCTGTTTGCCCCACGCCGGGTGATACCACTGGACAACCGGGGTTACACCCAGTGCTGTCAAGAAGTCCTCCTGATAAATCGCCGCTACCCGTTCTGGTTTTACCGGAATTTCTACATCGCCATAGGCGTCTTTAACCACTTTGGTTTTCGCAGTTGTGTTCTCTTTCGATGCTGGTTGCTCTGTCGATGCTTTCTGCTCAGTGGATGTTGGCTCCGCTGCTTTTTCTGCACACGCAGTTAACACGAGCATCATGATCAATAATAATGCCATCCATGCCAGTCCTGCATTTCGAACCGTTCTTACCATCTTTTTACCCTCTCTCGCATCATCTGTTGATGATTATCGAATTGATACTCATTCTCACTATTTGCATCCTGATCATATGTGTTTCCTCGCCATCTGACAATGCATTTTCTCCATTATTTTTTGTCCAAACTCCACAACTGTCCGTGTGAAATCCTTCCCTTTGTACAAAATCAATGATGGCTTTCTGACGTTTGTCCATTGAGCTGCTAAACTATATATGATAATGATTATCATTGAAAGCAAGCAGATTCAAACGACTACTGGAGGAAAATGGAAATGAAACACATGCACAACATAAGTGGAACACTAGGAATCTTCATACTGACTGGCAGCTTGCTCATGGGATGCAGTCCATCCGCTTCGCAAGCAACTACCG
>NZ_AKIX01000099.1:0-2184 GCF_000282075.1 Brevibacillus sp. BC25 | reverse complement strand
CCCAGCCGTCCCCGACATTCCTCCACCAAAATCATGGCGGCTACTGCAACAATCGGCTTCGTCATGGAAGCGATGCGAAAAATCGTGTCACGCCGCATCGGTTCACCGCCCTCTAGTGATTGCGTGCCAATCGCATTGACATGCACCTCGCCTTTACGATAAACCAGTGAGACCAGTCCTGGCAGTTCTCCGCGCTCGACATAGCCACTCATCCTGTCATGCATGCGTCCAAGTCTGTCTAGTGAAAATGCTCCCTTGCTCATCCCTTAACCCCTCCGTCCGGTTTTTAAAAAACTCTTATGGAAGTGGTGGTTCTTCTCGGATGCAGATGCTTCTTACCTTAAAAGATATCACATTTCACAAGCAGCTCATGTCGTTTGTTGTTTGACGTACAGTTGACGATATTCACTCGGCGTCTTGCCCGTCATTTTTTTAAACAACGTGATAAAATACGGCGTATTCGGCATTCCTACCAATTGTGCAACATCCGCGATTTGGTTGTTCGAATGAGCCAGCAGCTCTCGCGCCCTTTCTATCCGCTTTTTCTGGATGTACTCCACGGGCGTCATATCCATGAGTCGCTTAAACGTTCGCTGCAAATGAAACGGACTGCCATGGCACATATCAGCCAAATGCTCCAACGTCAGCTTTTCGTTATAATGAGAATCAATATACTGTGTAATTTGTGCCACCCACTCACGATCAGGCAACCTCTCTCCCGTAGGCTTGCAGCGTTTACATGGGCGAAATTCTTCCCGCAGGGCTTGGCTTGCATTTTGGAAAACCCGCACATTCTCCCTCTTCGGCGGCTTCGACTTGCACGACGGTCTACAAAAAATCTTCGTCGTTTTTACCGCATAAAAAAATTGATCATCGTAAGACACATCGTTTTGAATAATGGCCTGCCATCGCTCATCGGTTACCCGTTCCTCCAAGACATGTCATCTCCTTTGCCATAGCCGTTTTCGAATCGCTTGCTCTTACCGACAGTATACCCCCACGCTACGTGATCCGTACTGCTAGAAGATTAAAATAGCAAGATAACGAAATGACAGGATTGCTTTTCTTGTTATAAAACTAGAAGGAAGTCAGACAGGAGGTTTTCGCATGATAAGCGGTCTATCCGACTCGGCTTGGGTCGATAATAGAGAAGAAATAATCTTGTCCGTACCTACGGAATTCAGTTTTACGCAAAATCTTCAATACTTGTCCAGAGCATCCAACGAATGCATGTTTCACATTCAAAACGGGCGCCTCTACAAAGCCATCCCGCTGGAACAAGATCCACAAGTGGTAGAAATTCACGCAGATAACGATCAAGGATTGACTGTGCGTTTTCTCAGCCCTTCGCTTCCCTCTGAAAAAGTCCGGATAGAGGTAGCACGCTATGTCCTGGATTGGTTCGATCTCGATCGAAATTTGGTTCCGTTTTATGAGCTTGCCGCAGAGGATGCTCTCCTAAAGCAGGCCGTTGAAAAGTTTTACGGGTTGCGGACCATGGGCATTCCCGACCTGTTTGAAGCACTCAGTTGGGGAATCATTGGACAACAAATTAACCTGACTTATGCGTACACGCTTAAACGGCGGTTGGTAGAGACATTTGGAAGACGGGTAGAGTTCGAAGGACAGACGTATTGGCTTTTTCCCACAGCGGAAAAAATCGCCGGATTGACCGTCGCTGATCTGGATGGATTGCGCATGACGACCAAGAAATGCGAGTATTTGATTGATGTTGCACAACTCATCGTTGAAGGGAAACTATCGAAAGAGCTATTATGGGACGGAGGAGATTATCAAACCGCGGAGAAACGATTGACCAGCATCCGCGGGATTGGACCGTGGACGGCCAACTATGTGCTCATGCGCTGTCTGCGAATACCCTCTGCTTTTCCCATTGACGATGTCGGCCTGCACAATGCGATCAAATTTTTACTAGGCAATGAAAAAAAGCCGACAAAAGCAGAAATACGAGAGCTGTCTAAGGCTTGGACGAATTGGGAGTCGTACGCTACTTTTTATTTATGGCGTTTTCTTTATTAATCAAAGGAGGTTCTATCCTATGCTAAAAATAGGTTCGCACGTATCATTTTCCGGTAAAGGACTGCTGAATGCCGCCGAAGAAGCATCCACCTACGGCTCGAGTACCTTTATGATCTACACGGGTGCACCGCAAAACACCCGCCG
>NZ_AKIX01000098.1:0-48376 GCF_000282075.1 Brevibacillus sp. BC25 | reverse complement strand
CTCACTTCCAAAGAGCTAGAGCTGCATTCCCAGACGCAAGACCTCAACGCACGAGAACAGGACCTTCTCAATCTCGAGCAAGAGCTTCAGACGCAAGGCCAAGACCTTCAATCCCTTGCTCAAAACTTACAGACGAAAGAACAACAGCTCACTTCCAAAGAGCTAGAGCTACATTCCCAGACGCAAGACCTCAACGCACGAGAACAGGACCTTCTCAATCTCGAGCAAGAGCTTCAGACGCAAGGCCAAGAACTTCAATCCCTTGCGCATAACTTGCAGACGACAGAACAGCATCTCACGTCCAAAACGCAAAACCTCGACGCACGAGAAGAGGAACTTCACGTTCTCGAACAAGAGCTTCAGAAGCAAGACCAAGAACTTCAATCCCTAGCGCATAACCTACAGACGAAAGAAGAACAGCTCACTTCCAAAGAGCTAAAGCTAGATTCCCATACGCAAGACCTCCATGCACGGGAACAGGACCTTCACGCTCTCGAGCAAGAACTTCAGACGCAAGGGCAAGACCTACAATCCCTAGCGCATAACCTACAGACGCAAGAACAACAACTCACTTCCAAAGCGTTAGAGCTGCATTCCCAGACGCAAGACCTCAACTCACGGGAGCAGAACCTTCTCCATTTTGAGCAAGAGCTCCAAGTACAAGGGCAAAAACTGCAAACGCAAGCAGATAACCTGCAAACAAAAGACCAAGAACTAACAATCCTCGAACAAGAACTCAAAACTCGGGGGCAAGACCTTCTCACCCAGACACAATACCTTCAAGCACGAGAGCAGGACCTTTACATTCTCGAGCAAGAGCTGCAAACCCGCGGGCAAGAAATTTACTCTCAGAATCAAAATCTCCAGACGAGAGAACAAGAACTGCTCACTTTCGAGCAAGGGCTTCAGGCACGAGATCAAGAACTTCTCGCACAGACACGAGACCTTCAAGCACGGGAAGAAGAACTAAACGGTGTTGAACAAGATCTGCAGGTGCAAGGAAAAGCGCTACTAGCTCATGCACAGTCGTTGCAGGTTCAAGAACAAGAGCTCAAGACCCATGAACAGGGGCTTCGGGATTGGGAGCAAGCCAACCTCTCCCAGGAGCAAGTACTTTTGGCTCAGACCCAGGAACTACAGGTTCAAGAACAAGGACTTCAATCTCGAGAGCAAGCGCTGCAGCTTAGCAGGCAGGAGCTTCTCTCTCATGAGCAGGAAATCCACTCCCACGAGCAAGAGTTACTCACGCTGAAACAAGAGCTGAACGCTCGAGATCAAGAACTACACAACCAAGAGCAGGAGCTGCAGGCTCAAGGGCATACCCTACACAATCGTGAACAGGAGTTGCTCACTCGGGAGCAAGAATTAAACACACTGGAACAGACCCTCCTCTCTCAAGAGCAAGAAATCCAAGTTCAGAGGCAAGAGTTGCAGACCCGGGAGCAGGAGCTACAAGTGCAGAATCAAGATAGATACACCCGAGAGCAAGAACTCGAAGCGCAAAAACAGGATTTACGAACGAAAGAGCAAGAGCTAGAAGCCACCCGCCATGAGATGTTGCAAAAAGCAATAGATCTCGAACAAAGTTGGACAGCAAAGTACGAAGAGACTTCTCAACAATTAACAGAAGCTCTGCTTGAGCTGGAAGCAGCTCGGTTAACAAAAAATCAACTCGTCGCTGACTATAAAAAGCTGGCCGAATCGCTTTCCCTGCAAGAGCAAGAATTGCAGCAAAGCATCCAAAAACGCGACGAAGAAATCCAACAAACACAAAACACCGTTAAGAGTCTCCAGTCAGAGTTAAAAGAAACAAAACAGCAATTAACGGAGGCCCAGGATCTTATCAAATCTTTTCAGCAACAATCCAAGGAAAACGACGAAAAGCTCGCGAACGTCTCTCTTCAAAAAAATAAATGGAACGAAGTACTGGAGAAAACAACCCAAAAATACGACTCTCTTTTAACAGAAAAAGAAAAAGCCATTGAGCAGTTTACATCCCAAGAGCAAGCGTTGAAAAAAACGATAACCGGACTCAAAAACATGCTGAAAGAACTCCAAAACAATGAAGAAAAATACAAGCAAATCATCAAAGAATTCACTCAAAAAGAATCTCGAACCAATAAAGCCTTCAGTCAACTCCACCAAAATGCCCAATTCCAGCCAAACACCCAATTCCAACCAAGCACGCAATTCATGCCAATCTCCGATCCCTCCACTCAACATCTGGCTTCCACACCAGTAAAAATGCAGATGCCCTTTCCTAAAAATGCCAACGAATTCAACCCGTTTCGTTGAAAAATTGAAAATGTGCGAGAGCCGTTACCATGTGAATCTATCCTGAATACAACATAATACAGCCAGAAAGGGAGGAAAAACCATGACACCTGAACAAATGCGTGCACTGTATCATCAACGTCAACAACATCAAGTCCATCCTGCCCAGCGCCCATCGAGAATGCCGCGATCACCATTGCCAAAATCCGGTCCGGTTCATAAAGTCCAACCGTCCGTCCAGAGTAGAACGAGTGGAGGCTGCTGCGGCAGGCGTTGGCAGGGCTAATCTTTTAGAGACCCCCTTTTCCATGACCCGTGCAGTCTGGGATGAAATCTTCCGAGATTCCCTGGAGAAGAAGCCAAATGAAACGTGCGGATTGCTTTCCGGTAGAAATGGGAGTGCACAGACGGTTTGGCGTATGGAAAATATATTGAAAAGCCCGGTCGCTTTCGCCATGGACCCCAAGCAGATTCAACACGTTTTCCACAAAATGGCGTTGCGCGGGGAGCATTTGGTTGGGATCTATCACTCCCACCCTACTGCACCTCCCATTCCGTCACCTGAAGATATTGCTTACTGTCATTACCCGGAGGTCGCGTATCTCATCGTTTCGCTCGCTTCCCCGCAACCAGTTCTCGGCTGTTTTCGAATTGAGGGGTCTTTTGCTCGGGTGTATCCTTATACAGTCCGAAACTAGTGGTCAAATTCACGCAAAACAAAAGAACAGTGGGAATTTACTCCCGCTGTTCTTTCTGTTTTTGAAGATCGCCATGTTCCATTAAACTGGGCAGCAGCCATTCCCTTTTCTCCCAGCTGACAAAATCATCTTCCCACTTTACCTGGAAGCGGTCCTCCTCAATATGAATGACAACTCCCTTTGCACCATCCTTTACGTATACAACCAGATCGCCTACTTGTATCACCGCTCATCGCCGCCCATTACCCGAGTCTGAAAATGATTCCGTGTCCACCCTTCGGATACACCCATTTGATATTTTCGTACGGACAACCAATGCGGCAGCTCCCACATTCGTGACACCCCTCGTAACCGACGTGCATCCGCACTTCTTCCCATTTGTATACTTCCGCAGGACAGAAGATGGTACAGAGCTTATCAGGGCATTGCGTCGCACAAACATCTGCGGAGAGCACATGCAGATGTGACTCCGTATCCGCTTTGAAGCGCACAAGGTACTGTTTCTCCTCGATTGACTGGCCCTTCGGTAGATCCTGCATCACTTCATCACCCTCCACGCATTCATCAAGTCACGCGCCATTTTCCATTTGTCCTTCGCAGAGCCGAGGTCGCTCCAGATTTTCTTCTGCTTGCTCCATTTCGAGCTACCATCAACCGTGAACATTTGACTCGCCGCTTTGTTCATCATCGGAATATACTGTTCGAAATACTGCGGGAATTTTTCAAAGTGATGCGTTGCGTCCTTGTACTTTTTCAAATCTTGACCGACAAAGCTGTTCAATAGATTGATTCGGTATCCGTCGAGCATTTTTTCGGAATAGTCCCCTGCCTCTTTTGCCGCCAGAATCGTTTCCGCCGCCATGACACCTGATGCCATTGCCATATTCGATCCCTCTCGATGGATAGCATTGACGAGCTGGGCAGCATCTCCTACAACAAGTACACCATTGCCGACAACTTTGGGAATGGAACGATATCCCCCCTCGGGAATCAGGTGCGCCAAGTATTCCTGCTGCTCACAGCCTTGAATATACGGCCGAATCATCGGGTGATTCTTTACATAGTCCAACAACTCATACGGCTTGATCTTGTTTTTGATCAGACCTGACAGCATCGTCCCTACCCCAATGTTCAAGCTGTCCTTATTCGTATACAACCACGCCGTCCCCAAAATCCCTTTGGTCGAATCCCCGAAAATTTCAATCGTACAACCGTGATCGCCCTCTAAATTAAAGCGATCCTCGATTATTTTGCGATCCAGCTTCAGCACTTCCATGACAGCGAGCGCTACTTCATCTGGGCGAAACTCTTTGTGGAAACCTAACGATTTCGCCAGTAACGAGTTGACGCCGTCTGCCAGAACGACAACATCTGCGTATAGATCCCCATCCGGTCGATCTGTCTTGACCCCGACTACCTTGCCATTTTCAACAATGCACTGCAAAGCGACGGTCTCATTGAGTAAAAGTGCTCCCTGCTGTACGGCTTTATCTGCAAACCATTGGTCAAATTTCGCCCGCAGCACTGTGAAATTGTTATAGGGTTCCTGGGCCCACTCCATGCCTTTATAGCTGAAATTGATGGCTGATTCCTTATCGAGCATCATGAACCGCTGCTCGACGATCGGCCGTTCAACTGGCGCCTCCTTGTAAAATTCGGGAATGATGTCTTCCATCGTTTTGCGATACAAAACACCTCCCATGACGTTTTTGGAACCCGGATATTCCCCGCGTTCCATCAACAGTACATTTACACCCGCTTTGGCAAGCGTATAAGCACAAGCTGTTCCAGCCGGACCTGCTCCGACAATGATTACATCAAATTTCTCAGCCATACGTTACCTCCTTGTCCGGCTCCTTTTGGAATGCTTCAATGAGCAATGGCACAATTTCAAAAGCATCACCGACAATACCGTAGTGACAAGACTGGAAGATGAGGGCATTCGGATCTTTATTGATGGCAATGATCAATCCCGAGTTGCGCATGCCGACCAAATGCTGGATAGCTCCCGATATGCCGATAGCGAAGTAAATTTTTGGCGTGACAGTTACTCCCGTCTGTCCGACCTGATGTTCATGACCGATCCAGCCTGCTTCCACCGCATCTCTGCTGGCCCCGACCGTTGCCCCGATTCGTTCTGCAAAGCGATGAATAAGCGCAAAGCCTTCCTTGCTGCCGAGTCCCTTGCCACCAGCGACGATCACATCAGCCTCATCCAGCCGCACCTTTTCCTTCGTCTCCCGGACGATTTTCAATACTTTTGTGCGAATGTCTTCTTCACGTAGCTCCATGCTTTCATCAATGATTTCTCCTGTACGTGACTCGTCTGGCTCAATCGCTTTCATGACTTTCGGGCGAACGGTCGCCATTTGCGGTCGATGTTTTTTGCACAAAATCGTTGCCATGATGTTACCGCCAAACGCTGGACGGCTTGCCTCTAATAAGCCTGTCTCCGCGTTCACATCGAGCATGGTTGTGTCAGCGGTCAGCCCCGTCTCCAAGTCCGTCGCGACAGCGCTCGCCAAATCTTTTCCAGTTGAAGTCGCCCCGTACAAGATGATTTCCGGCTTGTGCTTCTGGACACATTCGATAACAGCTCGCATATAGGACTCTGTTCGGTAATCATGAAAAATCTTGTGATCGTATACATACACTTGGTCCGCACCGTATGGAAACGCCGTGTGGGCCAACTCCTTGATTCCATCTCCGATTAACAAGCCAGCAAGCGGCACGTCTCGCTTGTCAGCCATTTGTCTACCCGCCCCCAGCAGCTCGAGTGATACAGGGGCGATACGGCCGTCACTCACCTCTAAAAACACCCAGATGCCACGAAAATCATCCAGATTCATATCTGCTCCTCCTTCATCCGAAACAGTCGCTGTTTATCGTGCAAAATTTCCATCAAGCGCACGATTTGCTCGCTGGCGCTTCCTTCGAGCATTTCACCACCCTTTGGCTTCTCTGGGGGCCAAACTTTTGCAACAATGGTAGGAGAGCCCTTCAGACCTAACTGCGTCCGATCGATATCCCCCAAGTCATCGACGGACCAGATAACGGGATTATATCTAGCAGCTCGAAGCATGTTAGGCAGCGGAGAATAAGGTACCTCGTTAATCTCCTTCTCCACGGAAAACAAACAAGGCAAGGTCGACTGAATGACTTCATAACCATCCTCCAGCTTTCGATGCACGATGGCGTAACCTTGTTCTTTGTTTATCTCCACTACTTTTTTCACACACGTAAGCGGCGGAATATCCAACCTTCTGGCAACACCCGGTCCAACTTGTCCCGTATCACCGTCGATGGTCATCTTCCCACAAATGACGAGGTCGACTGGCTGACTTTCTGCAATCTTCTCAATGGCTTTGGTAATCGCATAGCTGGTCGCCAATGTGTCTGCTCCGGCAAATGCACGATCCGTTACCAGATAGCCTGCGTCTGCTCCGATCTCGATACATTTCCGAATGGCCTTCACCGCTGGCGGCGGTCCCATGGTAACGACGGAGACCACACCCCCATATCGATTCTTCAAACGAACGGCTTCCTCCACCGCATGTGCATCATACGGGTTGAGAATGGCTGGAGCACTGGCGCGATCCATCGTATTCGTCTTCGGATTCATCTTGATGATTTTGGTGTCCGGCACCTGCTTAATGCAAGCAACAATATGCAGCATGATTGATCCCCCCTTGCTGCCGCGCGCGATACCTATGCCTGTACAAAAGGTTGCCTTTCTTACGCGCAATCAGATCAGGCAGCTTGTCGTTCATTGTTATAGCCTATTTCGATGCAGCCGAGCTTAGACCAGTAATCATAGAAACGAAAAAGACGCCAAGCATCAGCTTGGCGCTGTGTGGCGTCTTTTGGCTTATTCATTAATCTTTGTCAATCGAGAATTCAATCGATGCATCCGTGAACTTTTTGTCTACTCTTTTCAGCTTGATTTGCAAGCCGATTTGCGGCAGGATTTTTCCGACTTCCGGTACTTCCGGCATCGAGTAGTCCTCACTGTCGTCAAACTCCTTAACGCCTTTCAACGGCTCGTATTCCATCGTTCCCAAAAGGTAATCCAGATCCATGCCGGATGTTGCGTTCGGGCTAAACGCAGCATCGTTCACCTGATAGCGGGAGTCTGCGATTGCGTTTTTGTTCCCCTCATCATTGTTCCAGTAACGTACTTCCTGATGAGCATCTACTACACCGAGCAAGCCGTAGCCTGGATGCTGGCTCGTATTGTTGTCACGTGTTCTTTCGAAGCGACCATCAAAGTACCAGATCACCATACCTGGATCATACGTGAAGAAGGAGTCGTTGCGGCGGAAGTGCTTCAGTCCAGCGTCAATTCCTTCATGAGAACGCAGCTCAACCAGGTAGTAAGCATCGTACATTTTCCCTTTTCCATCGAAGTGGATGAAGCCCTCCAGCTTGAACTTCTTCTCACCCTCTGCATCATCCGCGAAGATGACTTGTCCATCTGCCTCTACTTCAAAGTTATCGAGATAGAAACCGTCCAATACGTAAGCAACGTCTGTCACATAGTTAAACTCAACTTGCACTTTTTTGCCGACAAACTCATTCAGGCTGATTTCTTCTTTGTCCCAGCCTTTTGTTATATCATCGAATTTCTGCACTTCTTTTTTCTCACCTGTATCCGCATCAATCACATTGACGTACAGGTAGTCATAACCTTCCTCAATGCTTCTCCATGAATCGAATTTCATCGTTGCGGAGCTGACTCCAGTCAAATCAATTACATCGGAAGTCATTTTGGTGTTCAATTTGTTGCCTTCATCCGAGAAGTATGCGTATCCACCATCTTTTGGCTCAACCGGCGGTTTCTTTTCAACTTTCGGCATATTCAGTTTGACGACTTTTCCGCTTTTCTCGGTGCTGCTCGCATCAATGAGCGGAACCGTTTTCTTGCGTTTTTCTACATCCTTGTAGTCCAGAACAGTCGGAGCAATCCAGTTGCCGCCAAACATTTGTTGCAGAACCATTTTGGACCAAGGATCAAGGCCTGTAGGTTCTGTTTGGAAGACTTTACCTGTATGGCTACCAGACGACATGAGGGACCAAGCGCCTACTGGCGAATCTTTTCCGGCTCTTGTCGTGTCATACAAGTCTGGCAAACCGAGATTGTGTCCGTATTCGTGAGTGAATACGCCTGGTGCGCCATCTTCAGGCTGGATCATGTAATCAAACGCTTTGAGGCTTGTACCTGGAATATCCACTGGTTTTTTCAAGGTCCAACGGTGAGACCAGATTGCATCTGGGTCTTCCCCTGTCTCTTCTCCAATCCCTGCATGAACGAGCATGAGGTTGTCCAGATTGCCATCCGGCTCCATCAGGTCTCCATCACCATCGATATCATACGGATCGCGCTGATCGTACAATTCCTCTTTCCCAGCAATGGATTCCCCAACTGCCTCAAGCGTCTCGATTACCAGATCGCGCGGATTGGAATCGCCACCTTTGATATCGTTTTCTCCATAATACTTGTAGCCATTCTCTGCCATTTGCCATGGCGTTACCACACCGTCAACCGTCCAAGATCTTCCCGATTGCAAATAGAAGTATTTCGCCATTGTTGTCATGCTGATTCCTTCAGGAGTCTCGTACCCCTTCTGATCAAACAGCATCTCTTTATAGTGCTTTTCGTTGAAGTCTTCCGTCCAAAGCGAGTCACTCACTTTTGGTAACTGGTTATGCTCCCGGTCAGGGAACTCGATAAGAGCGACAACGATGTTATCAGTATGTAGACGTTTGGAAGAGCGCACTTCATCGCCTTCCCCCATCTCAGCCACTTTCTGCACAGCATCAGCCAATGCTGCCTGCTGTCCTCTGCTCGCTTCCTTACCGTAAGAGGACGATTCATCAATGCCGTGCGGTACTTTTTTGTCCTCGAAGTACTCGAGCAGCGCCTCGTCAATCTCTTCCTGATCGGCGTCTTCATCAATGATTCCTTGCTCGATTAACCCTTTAATCAGTCGGTCCAGGTTAACAGTGGACAAATCTACATGCAGATCATGCTTGTCCTCTTTTGGTTTGGCCAAACCCGTTGCAGGTGCAGCCACGAAAGTACTGAGCACGAGTGAGGAGGAGAATAAAACGGATAAGAGCTTTTTGCTTTTCTTCACTACGGTTCACCCTCTTTTTCTATCTATTTGTGATGCATCGGAAAAATCAGACCCCCAATTCCGACTATTCATAATTATTGCGTGATACGTAATTTTTGCCAAATTCTTTCCTTCGACAAAAAATACTTCCCGTTCAAAAGAAATTTCTTAATAAGGCTATCGAACTAGTTACAATACGTGCCGAATTTTCGGCGAATCATTTATTCACAGGGTATCTGATCGATATATTATCATCGTGTCTACTGTCTAAAGACCCATAGAAAATTAGCGAATTTTGTCGAAAAAACTCGATATTTTTCTATCATATATTTCTTTCGCCCCTCTCTCTTTCTTGCAAAACAACTCGATTATCGGTACGATCGAATAAAAATGCTCGTGTTTTCCATGGAGGATTTTGATGCTGCAAACATTTGGTTTTTCTCTGTATGAGAGTAAAGTTTATGAAGCGTTGGCGTCTAGCGGCGAGCCTCTCGATGCAGCAATGGTCGTGAAGCATTCGGGGGTGCCAAAGGCAAAAATTTACGAGGTGTTGAATCGTCTGGTAGAAAAGGGGATGGTCCTTGACACTGTATCTGAAAAGAAAAAGCGGTATACAGCCCTTCCTTTGGACAGCCTGGTAGAAAAGCTGACCCGCCAATTTCAAACAGACGTCAAAAAATTGACCAGCTCCCTTTCTCATAAAGCCGTACGTGATGACCGGGTCTGGAGCCTGAAGGTTAATGAATCGATCCGCGCGGAATGCAAACAATTGATCCAGCGAGCAACACGGTCTATTCGCATCTCTGCCTGGTCCGATGATTTTTTGGAGTATGTACCCCTACTGGAGATGAAAGAAAAAGAAGGGGTGGAGATCGAAGCCTTGGTTATCGGGCAGATTAACACCAAGCTCTCCTGTGTTCATTCCTTTATCCCTGTGCAAGAGCATCAAGGCTTGGAGCGCTATCAGCTAATCGTAGCGGACCAAGATGAAATGATTTTTGCAGGCGAGGAGGACTCGGGCTGGCATGCGATCAAGACACGCGGCCAACCGTTCGTCAAATTTTTTGCCGATTCTTTTTACCATGATGTCGCGCTGACAAAAATCACCCAAAAATATGTGGATCAACTGTTTGACGATGAAGAAATCCGCAAGATGATCATCCGCCTCCGATACTGACAATACCTGGACTTTGGCTTTTGGCCAGAGTCTTTTTTATTTGTATGGAGAAATTTGTAGTTGCACAGGACGAAAAAGGTTACTATTATGGTAGTAACCTTTTTACCAGAGAGGAGCTATTGTTTTGAATCCACGTGTCTTCATCTTAGCGATTGCTACCTTTGTTGTAGGTACGGTGGAATTGATTATCGGTGGTACGCTCGATCTGATTGCTCGTGATCTTCAGGTATCGATTAGCGCTGCCGGACAATTGATCACCATATTCTCCCTTGCATTTGCCATTGCCGCTCCTCTGCTCCTGCATGTGACGAGGCGTGTCGAGCGCAAAAAGCTATACATGTATGCATTAGCGGCCTTTTTCCTGAGTAATGTGCTCGCGGCACTTAGTCCGAGCTACGCTGTATTAATGACGGCGCGCATCTTGAGTGCAGCAAGCAGTTCCATCCTGATTGTGCTGTCGATTACCATTGCGACAAGTCTTGTGGAACCGGCTTATCGCGGCCGTGCCATTGGCGTTATTTTCATGGGTATTAGCGGTTCGCTCGTACTCGGCGTCCCTGTCGGATTGGCTCTGGGGAATGCCTTCGGATGGCGTGCCCCGTTTTGGCTAATTGCGGCTCTTAGTATTGTCGCGATGATTTTTATCCTCTTGTTTTTGCCAAAAGTTCAGACTGCACCTCCCATTCCGCTACGTGATCAAATGTCTACCCTCCGTAGCGGCAAGCTATTCAGCGCATTGTTTATCGTCTTGTTAATGCTGACAGGTCACTTGACGCTGTACGCATACTTTACCCCTTATCTGCAAACGACGATGAATGTGGACGCAACGACACTGAGCTGGATTTATCTCTTGTTCGGGATTGCTGCCGTTGCAGGCGGTGGTATTGGCGGTTGGATCTCAGACAAATGGGGAGCAACCAAGAGCATTCTGTTCATCATTCCAGTGTTTGGCTTGATCATGTGTGTCTTGCCGTTTTTTACAGGCTCGCTTTATTTGTTCTTGCCGATCATGGTAATCTGGAGTGCGCTTAGCTGGGCTATTTCTCCAGCACAGCAAAACTATTTGATCTCCTGCTCACCTGCTACCGCAGACATTCAATTAAGCTTGAATACTTCTGCCCAGCACTTAGGTATCGCCCTTGGCTCTCTGGCTGGCGGTCTCGTCGTCGAGCGGTCATCTGTCATCTACACGCCTTGGGTTGGAGCCGTGTTCGTCCTGCTTTCGTTCGGATTTGCCTTCTACTCAATCTCACGTCCATTTCAAGCACAGGAAAGCCAAGTAGCGCAGCCTGCGGCAGGTCAAAATGCATAACGACTCGCAAAAGCAAAAAGCCGTCAACTATTTGACGGCTTTTTCTTATCATCCTAGAATCGTTTTCGTTACTTGCCTATTTCACTGGCAACCGGACGGTAAATCTCGTGATTCCTTGCTCGGACCAAACCTCAATTTTCCCCTTGTACTTGTGAACAACTGAATCTACGATCGTCAGACCCGTTCCACGCGAGCCACACTTTTTCTCTGTTTTCGTTGTATAGCCCTTCTCGAAAATACGAGCACGTTGTTCTGGCGATATTTCTGGTCCTGTATTTTCCACTTGGAAAATAACGTGTTCTTCATCACAACAAAAATAAAGGCTGACCCGCTTTTCCCCATTCGCTAACTCAGCCGCTTCAATCGCATTATCAATAAGATTCGATAAAATTTTGATCAGATCAATGGAAGGAATGCTGTCGATTGGATCAGAACATTCTTCAAATTGCATCACGATTTGTTTGGATTTAGCCTGCTCCCATTTGGTGTGAAGCAATACCATTAAGGCAGGATTCGCAAACCTCACGGTGAGGTCCAAAAGCTTGGTTTCTTTCAGCAACGACTGCACGTAATCTCGTGCTTTTGGATAATATCCGCATTCGATCAAACCATAGAGCACTTGCATGTGATTGACGAAATCATGGCGTATGGAGCGCATCGAACAAATGACTGAGCGCAATTCATCCTGATAGGTTTCTTCCGTCTCGTCAACTGCTGCCTTGATGGCACGTTGGTACCAGCGTTCCATGCAAAGAACCAGGAAGATCAGTACGACGACAAACAAACCTTGAATCGCAAAAACAGGAATGCTGCTACGAACGACATCATCTCCAATGTCCTCGACGATGGCTACGTCCGTATCTACTCCGATGATTCCGATGATTCTTCCTTCTCTATCTCTAAGCGGCGCGCCAGCAGACAAGTAGACCCCGTAATTTGGATCCCTGATAATATCTGAGTAGTACGTTGATGATCCTTCGTAAATCATTTGAATGTGCTTAGAAGATAGAACAATAGGCATACCGATATCAAAAGTTTGCTTCGCATTTGGAGGCCTTGCGACGATCATCGCGCGACCACTCTGCCTGTCTTCACTGATTTGAATCGTGTATAAATACAGCAGACCGAACTGCTCACGCGCTTGATTCAATTGCTGTTCGATTCGTTTATAGGCGGGGGTCCCTTTTACCGGATTTCGTAAAAACTCCTGATACGCGTCAACATCTAGACTGTCTGCTACTGTAGAGGCAGCTTTCATGCTTTGATTCGCAATGGAGAGTCGGACGGATTGAATCGTATTGAAATAAGAAATCGCGATGCTTACACAAGTCAAGATCAAAACAAGGATGCTAGAAACGAGCATAATGATTAGAACTCTGGGGTTTTTTGGGTGTGTTGGACTCGTCATAATCTCCTCAATCCATCTGTTCAAAAAGTCGTCTTTTGATTACGCAGCTGTACTAAAAACACGACTTTTTGAACATGTCTCTCTAATATTCTAGAGATTTCTACTGGAAATGTCTACATAATATGAATTCAGCTTCATTATACTTCTCGAAATCATACATTGAATTATGATTCGGAATATTTTTATAATAAGGCGAATACGAAATACCAATCTCTTTCCCTAGGAAAAAGGAGTGGGTTCGATGGAAGAAAAATGGTTTGCCCGGCTGCAGGAAATTTATCCAGAGCTTGTTACATTCAGACGTGATTTGCATATGTATCCCGAGCTTTCCTTTCAGGAGGAAAACACAGCGAAGAAAGTAGCAGACAAACTGGCTTCTTTTGGTATAGAAGTCCAAACCGGTGTCGGCGGCATGGGTGTTGTCGGTCTCCTGAGGGGTGGAAAGCCAGGAAAAACAGTTGCGTTGCGCGCTGACTTCGATGCCTTGCCCATTCAAGATGAAAAAGAAGTACCGTATAAGTCCCGCATTCCAGGCGTTATGCATGCTTGCGGTCACGATATACATACCTCCGGACTTTTGGGAGTCGCACGAGTGTTGAGCGAATTCCGTGATGAGCTCCCAGGAAATGTGGTATTCCTGCATCAGTTCGCGGAAGAGCTGCCACCTGGTGGCGCCAAAGCCATGGTAGAGGCGGGTTGCCTCGAAGGTGTCGATGTCGTGTATGGCGCGCACGTTGCCTCCGAGCTTCCCGTAGGCACTGTCGGGATTGGTCATGGCTACATTACGGCCGCAGCAGACAGCTTCGAGATCGTCTTGTACGGAAAAGGAGGACACGGTGCTTATCCTCATACCTCCGTTGATCCAATCGTATTGGGTAGTCAGGTTGTCATGAATTTGCAGCAGATTGCCAGCCGTCAGGTAGATCCGCTGAAACAAGTCGTTCTGTCTGTTTGCTCCTTCGTGGGCGGGGGCGAGGCGTTCAACGTCATCCCTGATCAAGTAAAGCTAAAGGGCACAGCCCGCACATATGACGAGGAAGTGAGAGTCGCGGTCGAGCAATCTCTGAAACGCATCGTGGAAGCCAGCTGCCAGGCCGTAGGCGCTACTTGCGAAATCATGTATCAACGCGGTTACCCAGCTACTTGGAACGATGAGACAGAGACTCCGCTTTTTGTAGCAGAAGCCAAACGGATTTTTGGTGAGGAACGCGTATTGAAAATCCCACCAGGTATGGGCGGAGAGGATTTTGCTTACTTTGCCCAAGAGCGCCCCGCTACCTTCTTCATGGTCGGTGGACGCAACCCGGAGATCCAGGCGACGTATCCGCATCACCATCCCAAATTCGATGTCGATGAGCGCTCCATGATTCAAACCGGTCAGTTATTCATTGCAGCGTTGCTTGCCTATCAGGCACGTCATCAATAAGCGAACAAAGTTGAAAGGCAAGGGCCTCATGCACCTTGCCTTTTTTCTGCCGCCATATTCACACCTCGTGTCCAACAATCCAGTCCAGTCTTCTGCTCTGGATACGAGCTGGGATCGTTTTTAGCAGGAAATGACGAGCCGCGATGGCCAGCGGATTTTCCCATTGGGTGACTGCCCCCATCAAGCGGGAACCTTTCACAATCGCATTCGCCCGCTTCTTCCGTAGCTCTTCATACATGTGCAAAGCGTGGGCCGAGTCCGTATTATCTGCCACTGCCAAGCATCTGGCCAGAACGAGTGCGTCTTCCATTCCCTGACCCGCCCCTTGCCCCAGATTCGGCAGCATCGGATGTGCCGCATCGCCTACTAATGTAACCCGGCCCTGACTCCATCTCCTGAGTGGTGCACGGTCGTATATATCATGCCGCAAGATGGCTGCATCCTCTGTCGCCTCAATCACTGCACGTACTGGCTCATACCAGCCGTCAAGTCGGTGCAACATCTCTCGCTTCCGGCCCAGCGGCCCATCTTTTTCTCCCTCAGGTGCATTGATGGCGGCAAACCAATGAATTCGATTGTTGCCGATATGGGAAAACCCGAAACGAATCCCCCTGCCCCATGCTTCAAAGCCGCCTCCTGATTCCAGCGGATAACGAGGGTCTTGGTAAGTAGCAATCCCGCGAATCGCCGTGTACCCGGAGTATCTCATCGACTCTTCACCGAACAGTCTCTTCCGTACATGAGAGTGAATCCCGTCCGCTCCGACCAGAATCGTTCCATGTGTACTTGACCCATCTGCAAAAGCGGCATGTACCCTTCCTTCTTCTTGAGAAAAAGAAACGAACTGCTTGCCGAGAACCAATTCATGCGTCGAGATTTTCGCCAAAAGAGCCTGCTGTAGATCAGCCCGATGAATCAAGTAGCTGTCAGCCCCATACCGATCTGCTTGTTCCGCGACAGGCAACTCGACTAACAAGTTTCCCTTCCAGTCCCGAATCCTTGCTGAACGGACAGCTGCCCCAAGCTCGCGTACTTCCTGTCCAACTCCCAGCTTATCCAATGCCTTCATGGCATTGGCTGCCAAAACGATTCCAGCACCGATGCCTTTATGCTCCTTTGCCTGCTCATAAAGCGTCACTTGCCAACCCTTTTGCTTCAAGACAAGCGCCGATGCAAGCCCGCTCAAGCCTGCCCCGATGATCAGCGCGTGTTTTTCGTTGTTCATCGCCTTTTCTCCTAATTAGAAAAGATTCATACTCAAATACCGCTCCCCCGTGTCAGGCGCAATGCAAACGACCCGCTTACCTACTCCCATCCTTTTGGCAATCGTGATGGCAGCAAAGACCGAGGCACCCGATGAAGGTCCGACGAGAATCCCTTCCAACGCTGCAAGCTGCCGCATGCTTTGTAGGGCGTCTTCGTCTGCGATTTGAATGATTTCATTATAAACGCTTGTATTGAGGATTTGTGGAACAAAACCAGGGCTCGTGCCGACCAGTTTATGTGGACCAGGCTTTCCGCCAGATAGAACCGGGGAGCCTTTTGGTTCGACGACAGCGATATACAGCTCCGGGAGCTTTTCCCGCAACGCTTCGCCTGTTCCGGTAATCGTTCCGCCCGTCCCAGCTGTGGCGACAAAAGCATCCAATTGACCATTCGTTTGCGAAAAAATTTCCTTAGCTGTCGTCGTTCGATGGATGTCTGGGTTTGCCTGATTCTCGAATTGTTGAGGAATAAAGCTGCGCGGAATCTCTTTTTGCAGCTCCTGCGCTTTGGCAATCGCCCCCGGCATCCTCAGCTCGCTCGGAGTCAAGACAACCTCTGCCCCATACGCTTTCAATATATTGATCCGTTCCTTCGACATATTGTCAGGCATGACCAAAATCGCGCGATAGCCTTTTGCTGCGGCATTCATCGCCAAGCCGATTCCCGTATTGCCGCTCGTCGGCTCTATGATCGTATCCCCCGGTTGGATCAGCCCTGCTTGCTCAGCCGTCAAAATCAGATTGTAGGCAGCGCGGTCCTTCACACTCCCGGACGGATTGAATTTCTCCAACTTCACAAAAACTTCTGCTGCTCCTTCAGGAACCATGCGCCTCAGTCGAACAATCGGCGTATTTCCAATCAATTCGGTAATGTTCTGGTAGACGCTCATCGTACTCCTCCTGGAAAATTTGCCTTATGATTATCTCTTAGTAATACTATAAGAATAATACAATTTTTCCGACCTGAAAACGATATGGGTGCTCAAATGGGAAAAAGCTCTCGAATGAGAGCCTTGTTCCTGTCTAAAAACCATACTTTGCTTTTGTCTGGTTTAGTACATTCGCCGCTTGTTGATACAGGCTGTTCGCGGTTTCTTTCACTTTTGCTTGTCCGCTTTTGTCTACCGAGCCTTGGCGCTTCTTCGCCTGCGCGATGGATTCAGTGGCCGTCTTGATGGCCGCATTGATTGCTTTTTCCCTTTTCTCGGCATCCGGCACGCTCGCTTTGATTTCCGCCCAAATCGTTTGGAGATCCTTCATGTCGGTCTCCATGATGGCGATCATTTCCTGCATGTTTTTGTTTTTATCCTGGATCGAACCATCCATGGTGTTCATCCCATCGACCAACACCTTCATACTGCCAAGTGTTCCTTGCATGACCTCGAATTCCATCTTGCTCAAGCCTGGCTGCGTCGAATAGGTCCGAATCTCTTCCAACAGTCTTTGCAGCTCCGCTATTTGATCGTTTGAAAACTGCGCTTCATCCGTAAATTGCAGCTCGTCCAAATACTTTGCCGTTTCTATCAGATCAGCCTCTAGCTTCCCTGTCTGTTCTACTTTTTTGGCGAAGTCGACACGCGCTGCTTCTTTGACTCTTTGTTCTGCTACTTCTTTCTTTTTTACTTCGGCTTCCTCGTGGATGCGCTTGGTTAATGTCGCCAATTTGCTTTCGTACGCGCTTTTGTTTGTGGCAACAAGACTCGTCTGTCCCTTATTCTCTTCCATAAGCAGGCCGTCAAATTGGAGCTCGTCACCGTTCACTGTGCCGATGATATCCTGACCAGTTGCCGGATTTTTGAGAGTCAGCTGCTTCCCATCCATCGTTCCCTCCAGCAAGATCGACTCTGTTTTTAGAAAAGGGATGCTGTCTTCCGTTTCGACGATGGAGTCCGTCATTTCAACGTTTACTTTCTCGTTATTCACCGTGACACTTGTGTATAGCATGCGTGTATCGTCTTCGTACAAATACCCTTCCGCCAGTGTCACAGGACCAAGGAAACGATAGCCTGCGTATCCCAGCAATGCGACGATGACCAGAGCCATGACGATCATGATGCTTTTGTTTTTTCCCTTCATGCTGAGACCCCTTTACCCACAATTTCTATTACGTTTGACCTGTTTTTCCTGCCAAAACGTGCCATAGTTCTAATATACATGAATCGCGGTGGTAAACCCTATGAGTCTAAAGGCCAAAACAAGATTAATAGAACGTATTACCAAAATCGCGACTGAAATCGAGTATTTGATTTTCTTCGATTGTAATCGTAGAGAGTTCATATTTGTAATGTAATAGACTAATTCTTACAAATGAATCCCAATTTCTGATGATATTCTCCAGCCGGCAAGTTACCAATCTCGCAATTCCCATATCCATTTGGTTAATGCAAATAATCCCGAGTTTTTTGGAACTAAACCTATTGCAAATACACCATCATCAAGGTTTTTCCCAGATAAATAGAAAATAGCACCGCTGGCAATTCCGAAGATGATGGCAACTACCAATAAAAAAGTAAGGAGTTCTTTGAAAAATCCGGGCTTCTTCGCTACTTTTGCTGTTTTGACCTCTACCATGATACCCCTTCGTCAGTCTCTCTATCATGTTATGTGGGGATTTTCCCAATCAATATTTTACCAATAGATAGAATCTAGGTCTAGACTCCTATGACTCGTACTGCACAGGGAACAGGAAAAAGCCGATGTCTACCAAACATCGGCTTCTCTCACTTTCATTCCGTTATACCTCAACCATTTCACGCTCGGATGGATAATACATGCCTGCTGCACCGAGCACCCCTGCTTCCGCTCCAATTGTCGTCAACTGGATGCTCGCTTGATTTGCCATCCGAGAGATAGAGCGCTCGCGAATGACGTTCTTCGCTTCTGCAAGCAGCAGCTGTCCGTTCTTCATCACACCGCCACCCATGACGATCACCTGTGGATTGAACAGGTGGATCAGATTAGTCAGTCCAACCCCGAGATAATAACCTGCTTCCTTCATCAAGGTCATGCTGAGCAAATCTCCGCGAACTGCTGCCTCTCCGACCTCTCTAGCCGTTATCCTGCTCAGGTCATTCCCATTTTCAACGAGTAACGAGCTTGTAACACCTTGTAGAAGCTGTTCCCTGGCTCTACTTGCCAAAGCCAGCCCAGACGTGTAATTTTCCAAGCACCCTCTATTCCCACACACGCACAGCGGTCCTTCGGGATCAAGCGAAATATGCCCGAACTCCCCAGCACTATCGCCAACACCTGTAATCAACCGTCCTCCACTGATAATGCCAGCACCAACACCCGTACTGACCGTTACATAGATCAAGTCTTTCGTGCCTCGTGCACTTCCAAACGCCCATTCTGCTACCGCTGCTGCATTGGCATCATTGATCAATTGCACGGCTACTCCGAACCGCTCCTGAAGAATCGCGCCGATCGGCACATCGCTCCAGTTTAGATTGCTCGCAAAAATGACCATTTGGCGCTGGGTATCAATAATTCCCGCAGTTGCAATCCCGATCCCGCGAATGCGAGAGAGATTGATTCCGCTATCCTCTAGGACAGTCTGCACCAAATCACCGATGCGTCCGATGACTGCCTGAGCTGCCTCTTCTGTTTGAGTCGCTGCGTTCGCCTGCCTGAGGATGTTGCCATGCTGGTCGACGATCGCGGCTATGATTTTTGTACCACCCAGATCAATCCCGATGGCATATGGTTTGTCTTGATTCATCTTCCGCTTCACATCCTTGTTGTCCATTCACGATTGAAAGATGGCGTCCAACGCTTGGGACGTATGCGCGATCAATTGCTCAGGCAACTGGCTGTATGGCGAGATTTCCGGGATGATGTAGCCTTCATACCCGATCTCACGCAACGCTTCCACCACGCGGTTCCATGGAATATCGCCAGCGAGCAGCGGTACGAAACCCGTGATGTTGCCTGTCGACGTCTTGAAATCTTTGACGTGAATAGCTTGGATTCTCTTGCCCAAAATGCGAATCCATTGCTCAGGAAAACCGAATTGCAGCACGTTGCCTACATCAAAATAAGCGCCTACCCAAGGATTGTCTACTTCATCGATCAAGCGGGCCATCTCCAGTGGACTGAGCAAAAACTTGTTCCATACGTTTTCTACCCCGATGTATACCTGATGCTGCTCCGCCTTCTTTGCCAAGCGCTGCAATGCTTCACCCGCCCGCTCGTAGGCCGTATCATACGACACCTCAGCCGTTACGAGACCTGGGACGACGAGAACGGTCCGTGAGCCAAAAATGCTTGCCGACTCTATCATTTTCTCGACAACACGGATGCCTTGCTCGCGGATCGCTTCCTCATTGTGTGTCAACGGATATTTCCATAAAAGGGCAGTAGAGACGCTTGGCAGCTCCAGACCGAGCTCACGAGCCTCGTCTGCCAGCCCCTTCAATTCCTGCTCTGTCATCTCTAGATGAAAGGGAGCATCTCCCTCGTCCAAATTCAGTTCTACCCCTTGATAGCCATGTGCTTTCGCCTGGCGAAACATTTCTTGTACGCTCGTTTCCTTTGGGAAGCACCAAGCATTGATTCCCTTTTGAAAAGCCATGCGCCTCACTCCCCTTTTCTCAAAATAGTGACAGGCTTTCCTTCTTGTGCCGATTGATTCGCTGCCAACGTTACTTCTAGCGTCTTTCTCGCTGATTCATACGGCGACAGAATCAAGCTGCGATCCCCTGTCAAAATCGCTGTAATAAACGCACGGTCTTGCTCCACGTACATATCCACAGTGCTCGCTTTCGTACGCGCTCCCTGCTCATCCATGATCGCTAATTTCTTCCCGTCAATCATGACGCGGAAATCTTTGCCCAAGATTTCTACATTTGTACGGTGATCCGGCTGGATGAAGCACGTATCCAGATGTCCTAGCGCCCCTGACTGAAACACCATACTGATGGAAGTCACGTCTGGAATATCGATGTTTGGAATGTCACGCGAGACGAGCAAGGCCATCTGCGCATAGACCTTCTCGATATCTCCGGCCAAATACCGCATCATATCCAGCGTATGTGTCGCCTGCTCGACAAGCTGTCCACCTGACTTGCCCATTTCCCTCCACCAAGGTGTCGTGACGAACTTGGTCAAATAATGGCCGCGAACGAGTGCAATCGACTTGCCTTCCAAGTACGCTTTTGCTTCCTGCACGATATCGAGATAGCGCAGGCAATATCCAGTGGCGGTGATAATCCCTGCCTTTTCAATCGCTGCTTGCTTTTCGTTCACTTTCTGTATGTCGAGCCCAATTGGCTTTTCCACAAACAGATGAATCCCTTTCGCAGCCGCCGTTTCCTCAATCTCTTCATGCGCAAAAGGTGGGACGCACACAAACAAAGCATCCAGCTTTTCTGTCTCTACTAGCTCATGCCAAGAGGTGTAGCCATGCGCACCAATGCGCTCAGCAGTCTCTGCAGCCACCTCTTCGTTCACGTCGCACACTGCAACGACCTTTACCCTATCGTCCGTCAATAAGCCTTTCAGATGATGCTGCCCGATTCCACCTACGCCGATCATGCCTACACGTACACTCATGCGTCATTCACCGTCCTAGCGTAATACGACTGGTTGCTTCTGTTCAGCGGATTGATAAGCGGCGAGTGCTACTTCCACAGCTCGCAAGCCGTCTTCACCCGTAATCGACGGCGCTTTCTTTTCACGCACGCTGGTGACGAAATCCTTGATCAATTGACTGTCCATGTCATCGCCCCAGTTGACCCACTTCAAGCCTCTTTCATTGGAATAGACATCCAGCTTTTGAGAAAAAGCGTCGAGCGAGATGGTCCCTTCTGTCCCGATAATTTCCATCGTCACGTCTCCCCATGTCGGGAAGGTCTTGTTGCGAGACCAGCTGCAATCGAGTGTGGCAAATACCCCGTTCTCAAATTCCATGGTCAAAATGCCGCAATCATCAATCGGCGTATCGGAAAACTTGCTGTCTATCTCCGCGTAAACCTCACGTACTTCAGAGTCCATGAACCAGCGCATCAAATCAACAACGTGAACCGTGTGATCGATCACTGCACCTCCGCCGGATTTCGCCGGATCGACGAACCAACCACCAGGGTTTTGTCCACGGTTCGTACCCCGGATCGCCATGATACGTCCGACCTTGCCTTGCTCCACCAATTGCTTTGCTCGAACAACAGCCGGATGGAATCGCACTGGGAATGCCGTCTGCAAAATGACGCCCTGTTCGCGGCAAAAGTCGATCATATCTTGAGCAGCCTCTGCTGTTGTCGCCAGCGGTTTTTCGCACAAGATGTGCTTGCCAGCCTTCGCTGCCGCTAACGTATGCTCTTGGTGCTTGGCGTTTTCCGAGGTGACGATGACCGCATCGATATCCGTTGCGAGCAACTCATGATAATTAGCGAAGAACGGAACGCCAAACTTTTCAGCCGCCGCCTTTCCACGCACTTCATCCTCGTCTGCTACCCCGACTAATTGAACCCCATCTAATTTCGCAACCGCATTTGCATAGCTGTATGCATGCATGTGTGCAACACTGATGATTCCGAGTTTCATGTCCTGTCCCCTCCTACACCAAAGTTACGGGTTTACCCGTTTCGATTGACACAAGTGCAGCACGAGCGATTTCTACCGCTTTCACGGCGTCTTCTGCCGTCACGAGTGGCTCCAGATCACGGTCGATACACTCGATGAAGTGCTTCAGTTCTCTGAAATACGGGTTTTCACGCAACGGACTCTCCGGAACTGCGACTCCGCTCATGCCTGCTTGCTTCGAGCGATTAACCGCCACTAACGGTTTTTCCTTCGAGCTGTCATAGGAAATGATACCTTCCTTGCCTGCCAGCTCCATTTTCATCGCGAAGCCTTCATGTGCCCACGAGCCTTCCACATGTGCAATCATGCCGTTCTTGAAGCGAAGCGTAACCAGTGCGTAATCCATCCGGGCAAAACCTCGACCAAGCAATCCTTTCGCGTACACACGCTCCACATCCCCGAAGCACCAACGCAAAAAGTCAAAATCGTGAATGATCATATCTAATACAAGGCTGCCACTGTTTTTGTAGTCCGCGTACCAGTCGTTCCACGCAGTTGGGAAAATACCACCCCGGAACGTACGTGCCACACCAACGTTACCAATCGCACCATCATTAACCAGCTGACGGGACTTTTCATACTCCGGGAAGAAGCGCAGGACATGTCCAACGAACAGCTTGACGTTCTTCTCCCGGCAATAATCAACAATAAAACGAGCCTCTTCTTTATCACGAGCCAATGGCTTTTCGCAAATGACATGCTTGCCTGCATCCGCAGCCTTTTTCACATAAGTCTTATGAAGGTACGTAGGCAAACACACGTCTACAATGTCGACCTGCGCCAATTTTTCCATAGCCTCTTCATAGCTTTCAAACCATTCTGTTTTTGTCTCGGCTGCCAGCTCTTTTCCTCTCTCGCTGCGGATATCGACGATCCCGACCAGCTTGACGTTTTCCATGGCAGCATACGATTTCGCGTGAACAGTCCCCATGGTTCCTGCTCCGATTACCAGAACATGATGCATAATGGTTTCACTCCTTTTGGGAAAAAGTCTATTTGGACCCAGTTAGGGTAATTCCCTCGACAAAATGCTTCTGCAAGAAAATAAAGACGATGATCATCGGCCAAATGGCAAGAACGGAGCCCGCCATCAAAATCGGGTAGTTCGTCAGATTGGTATGCTCGCCCGTCAAGTACGCCAAACCAGCGGAGAGCGGCATTTTATCAGGCGTGCTGTTGACGATCAGCGGCCACATCAGGTCGTTCCAAGACCACAACGCTACGAAAATGGCGAGTGCGATCAAGCCGGGCCTCGCCAGCGGCAGCATAATTCTCCAGTAAATCTGAAAATGGTTGCAGCCATCGAGCTTCGCCGCTTCTTCCAGTTCTTTTGGCAGCGACATGAAAAACTGACGTAGAAGAAACGTACCGAATGCACTGAACAATCCCGGTACAATCAATGCTGTCAACGTATTCAGCCAGCCAAGCTCTTTCATGATCATAAATTGCGGGAGAAGAAACACCTGACCTGGCACCATCAAAACGGTCAAGAACAGGATGAACAAGGCGTTTCGCCCTGGAAATTCAATTCGCGCGAATGCGTACGCCGCAAGCGAGCAAAGGAATACTTGTCCGACTACCTTCGCCACGGTTGTGATTACGGTATTCCAATAAAAGTCCAAGAAGGGCAGCATCTCAAAAATATGGGTGTAATTCTCCCATTGATACTTGGTCGGCAAAATGACCGGTGGCACCTGTGTCGATTCGCCTAGTGACTTGAGAGAAGTGAGAACCATCCAGACGAATGGCGCAATCATCACGAGAGCACCTGCAATCAACAACAGATGAATCAACAACTTCTTGCCCATTTTGTTCCGACTCGTATAAACACTCATTCCATATCCCTCCCGTCTGTTCAGCTTTGATTAATCATAGTGAACCCATTTTTTCTGCAATTTCATTTGAATAGCGGTAACAATCAGGATCATCACCAGAAGCACGACAGCAACTGCGGCCGCATAGCCACCGTTCCCTGATTCAAATCCATTCGTAAAGAACAAATACGCCATCGTCTGCGTTTGCTCAGTCGCCGGATTGCCCATTTTGCTTCCGAGCATCAGATAAATCAGGTCAAATACTTGAAAAGCCCCAATCAAGGAAGTGATACTGACAAAAAAGATCGAAGGAGTCAACAACGGCAACGTAATCTTGAAAAACATGCGAACCGGTCCCGCTCCGTCAATTTCTGCCGCTTCGTAATAGCTTCTCGGAATACCTTGCAGTCCGGCCAGAAAAATCACCATGTTGTATCCGATAGAGCTCCAAACGGCAACGATAATCACTGCATACAGAGCAATGGCGGGATCAGATATCCAGCGTGGGCCCTCAATACCTACCAATCCCAGCAAATAATTGATCAGACCGTAGTCAGCGTTGTACAACCATCTCCACACCATCGCCACCGCTGCCGCCATCGTCACAACGGGCAGGAAGTAAAGGGTGCGATAAATCGTAATCCCCTTAATTTTCTGATTAAGCAACACAGCGATAAAAATGGAGATTGCGATACCGACAGGAACTGCGATCACTGTATAAATCAGTGTGTTTTTCAGCGCGATCCACAAGTAAGGGTCCTTGAACAACAACTCGTAATTATGTAAGCCAGCCCACTTGTACTTGCCAAATCCTCCCCATTTGGTAAAGCTCAAATAAATGGTTTGTACAATCGGCCATAAGTAGAAGACACTCAACCCGATCAGTGTGGGAGCAATCATGAGATACGCCCAGAACCAATCACTTCTCTTCATGCGATTCAACGATTTTTTCGCTTTTGGCTGAACGGCGGCGTGCATTTCAGGCTGCAACTGGCTGCTCATCGCATTCATTCCCTCCTTACATAAGCTTTTCAAAAAAGGATGGCCTCGTCCATGATGCGAAGCCATCCATCATGGAGCTTTTATTCTTGGCTAAGCATTTCATTCATTTTTTGTGCGAGCTCTTTGGAAGCATCCTCTACGCTCATTTGTCCAGCCCAAGCCTTGGTCATGAGCTCTGTTTCCAACTTGGCCCATTTTGCCGTGTCCTTCGAGATCGGATATGGTTTCGCCGCAGCTGCCTGATCAATAAAAATTTTCAGATTAAAGTTCGGCATGGATTGTACCCATGTATCCTGTGTTCCGTTAAATGCCGGAATCGCAGCACCCGATTTTGCCAGGATTTCTGCCCCTTCTTTCGAGCCCAAGAATTTCACGAATTCCCATGCTTCCTTCGGATGTTTGGTATTAGCCGAAATCACGTTGCCCAGGCCGTGAATGACGCTTGTGTTCTCTTTCCCTTTTGGAAGATACGTCACGTCCACTTTGTCCTTTGTATACTCATTCTTATTAAAAGCGGATGCCATCCATGATCCGTTGTACATCATCGCGATCTTGCCTGATTCAAATAGCTGTGTTGCCTCTGTTTCGGACAATTGCGCTGCTGTTGGCGATGATTTTTCGTTGATCAGGTCTGTCCAAAACTTGAGGCCTTCGATCGTTTCCGGTTTGTCATAGCCGGACGTTTTCTTGTCTTCCGAAATGATATAGCCACCACTTTGATAGATCGTGTTATAGAAACCGTCTTGTCCATAAGGAGGCGCTGCAATTCCCCAAACGCCTTTTTTCTCATCAGTCAGTTGCTTTGCTGCTTCCTTCAGCTTGTTCCAATCCCAGGTTTCGTCTGGATACGGTACTTTTGCGTCGTCAAACAGCTTCTTGTTGTACCAAAGGCCAATGGTGTCGAAATCTTTTGGTAGCGCGTAGTTTTGTCCATCGTAGGTGTAGAGATCAACGAGAGCTTTCGGATAATTGTTCAGATCGATGCCATCTGCCTTGATTTGATCTGTAATCGGCAATAGCATGTCATTCGCTGCGTATTTAATAATACGTGGACCATTAATCCAAAAAATGTCCGGCAAGGTGCCACCCGTTGCGGCTGCCTCCATCTTTGTCCAGTATTGCTTGTTAGGAGTTAGCTCGATCTTGATGTCCACGTTCGGGTTCTTTTCGTTAAACTTTTTCGCGATTTCCTCCATCGCAGGCATTTGGTTTTTGTCCCACAGCGCATATGTGAGCGTTACCTTTTCGCCTGAAGCAGCACTGCCAGTCGTTCCAGCTGGTGCAGAGCTCTGCCCGCCGCCCGAACATCCTGCCACTGCTACCAAGAGAGCAGCCATTGCAATCGAAACCAACTTCTTCATCAGAAATCCCTCCTCGATTTACGTTCTCCTCTATTACCCCCAAAATATTGCCCAAAACTACACGCTCCCCTTTTCGACTCGCCCCCTTTCAACGATTTTGGATGGGTTGAACTTTCTTTTTCCAATGACCAAATAAAGTATGTAAAAAAGATGTTACAAGCTGAAGTGAAAAACCTCTTGTAACAAAACAGCAGCAGCAGCCTTGACCTCGAAATCAGCCCCTAATACAGTTGGACGGAATTCCAGCCCTTCGACCATCGTCCCCATCGCTTGAGCCATCACTTGTTTTTGGATGCGCTCAAACAACACTTGGTTGTCCCGGATCATTTCTCCACCCAGAATAATCAGGCTCGGGTTGAACAAATTCACCAGATTCACAATCCCGATCGACATGTACGAAGCGATTTCATCGACGATGTCTTGGCATACTTGATCCCCTTGATGCAGTGCTTGGCGAAAGACATCAAATGTGATTCTTGTCATATCTCCGTCAGCCAAATCCATGACGAGCGTCTCTTTTCCGCGTGTAACGGCGGACAGTATGCCTGAGTAAATGGCTGGCCACGCCACGTAGTTTTCCAAACAGCCGACGTTGCCGCAGTCACACCGCATCCCACTTCGATCGACTGTCGTATGCCCGAATTCACCTGCTCCACCTCGGCTTCCGCGGAAGATGGAACCGTTTACAACGAGACCCGAACCAACCCCTTCTCCTACTGTAACAAACAGGAGATTGTCAGCATTCAGTCCACCACCGAAGTTTTTTTCTGCCAGGGCGATTGCATTGGCATCATTGTCGAGCCATGTGTTTAGTCCAAAACGCTCTTCTGCCATGTCCTTTAACGGAACATCATGCAAGCGCAGCTTGGAGTTAAAGCGGATGACCCCACTCGCTGCATCGACAATCCCTGGTGCGATGATGGAAATGCCCAGACAACGGCTGACATCATCCACTGACTGGAGAAAGTCCTCGATCGAATCCAACACATATTGGATAATCAGGTCACTCACTAGACCAGCTTTTACTGGATAGATTTTCTTTTGCTTTGTAGCCGCTTCCAAATTCATTTCAGCAATTGTAATCGCTGTATTCGTAATAGAGACGCCAATCAAAAACTTCCCGTCTGGACAGAAGCGAACCATAATCGGCTTACGGCCACCCTTTGACTCACCTGTTCCATCTTCTGCAACCATGCCGTCACGGATCAGCTCATTGACTGCCGAGGTGACTGTAGTTGGACTGATGCCCTGCTTTTTGGCGATATCACTTCGCGAGATGGGCCCAAACTGGCGAATGGTGTCGAGTATAATAAAGCGATTGAGCTCTTGGATTAGTTTCAGATCTCCAGTTCTGCGCATCGTATTCGTTCATCCTTTATTTTTCCAATGACTTTATAAAGTGATCATACTGAATTTTGTATTTTGTGTCAATTTCGTTTTTTCTTAGATTTCAATCAACTTTTTCTGATTGAATATTCCATATTCCTTTCCCAATAATCAAGCTGATATACTTATTTTGCCAAAACCTGTATGAGGTGACCTTATGATATCCATATCCCTTATCAGCTTTTTCTCCCTGTACTTGCTGTTCTCAGATAGCTATGACTCTTTTGAAGCTTCGGCTACTCCAGTCGTATCCGCTTCACCGGTTCATACCTACTCCTTTCTGCAAAAGACGTTTCCTCGCTTCAAAAATTTAAGATTGACGCGACAGGACGAGGTATTAACGCTAACCTATGTTCCAGAAGAGCATATCGCTTTAGGCGCCTATCTCACCTTGGATTCCAATAGTTCTGGAGACTTTATAGGAGGCTACGATGAAACGAAAACCATTCCACTAAAGAATGGCACTGCCAAGTTCGGTTACAACGGCCCATTAGCCACTCTCATCTGGAAAAACGGCTCCACCCACTATGAACTAACGTACCATTTTTATTATGAGGAAGATGTGGAAACCAAGCTGGTGGAGATTGCCAATACTTATAACCAAAAGAACCTCCCTTAAACCGTTAGAAAAAGGAGGTTCTTCTTGCTTTATTCTTATTCTGTGGACCCGTAGGTATAAAACTCACCAGGGATGCCCCCTTTGCTTTTCCTATAATTCTCTAGCTGGGCCTTATGGCTTGGCTTATTTCTTATGTATGTTAAAATTTACAAAACGGTGAATGGGGCGTTAGTATGAGTGAGCATCCCTTTTGGTTTAAAGCGACTGCAACTGTTGTTGTTGTCATTGTAATTTTAGCACTACTGACAAGTGTCGCTTTCTTTCAGCTATTAGCATTGGTAGGCCTTGTCGTTGTCTGTACCTCGAAAGGCGTATTGGAATGGAAAAAGAACAGAGACTGGGCTGTTATTATTTTGGGACTGGTTGCATTACAAATCGTTATTGTTATCAACGCATTCTATCACTTTTTTACATAAGCCACTTTATCAATTCGACATAAGTGGGAAATATTTCTTGATTACTATTATGAACATTAATATAATAATTGTGAATTTGGAATTTTAAGGAGGGGCTTCTATGAATACTGCAATTGCGATTCTTACTTTTATTGGAGATCTCATTCCATTAGTCCTCCAACTGTTAAAAGCCTTTGCTTAATTTCCAAACGAACAAATAGGGGCTGTTCCTCCGTCATTTTCATGACTAGAGGGACAGCCCCTTCCCTACTTATTGGGTATCTGCATTTCCTTCTGTTTCTGGCGTTTCTTCTGTTCCTTCGGTTTCCTCCAAAATATCCTCATCTACATAACCATCAACTGCTTCTACTGCCGCTTGCTGTTGAACTTGCCAGAGAGCCGCTACATTCGTTGGCTCCCAACCTACGAGGGAAGTGTGTGGTTGCAGACATTTGTATACCTTGCCTTGATAGCTAACCAGGTCACCAGGCACGTAGCTTACATTTGGCGCCCATGCTGGAGTTCCCGGATTTGCAGCATCTGTTACACCTACGACCTCGATGCTCTTCTGTGAAGAATTACCTGCTGCATCCTTCGCTACCACAGAGAAGGTATAAGACGTGTTAGGCGTGAGTCCTGTGACAGTTGCAGTCGTAGTCGTTACATCCGCTGCTAATGCTGTCCCGTTGTAAACCTCGTAATTCGTCACCGCGATATTGTCTGTAGAAGCAGCCCAGCTCAGGCTGATACTCGTGCCTGTTTTCCCTGTTACGGCTAGATTGGTAGGTGTGCTTGGAGGTTGGTTGTCTGGCTGAATCGTATCCGTCGTTACCGTTACCTCATTGCTTGCTACTGAGGAATTACCCGCTGCATCTTTCGCCTTCACTGTGAATTGGTACGCAGTGCCAGCTGTAAGCCCGCTAATCGTCGTATTTGTACCGGTTACCGTTTTCGCAAGCTGAGTGCCATTGTATACTTCATAGCCAGTAACCCCTACATTGTCGGTAGCAGCTCCCCAACTCAGACTAACACTTATAGCTGTTTTTGCAGTCGATTGGAGGTTAGCTGGTGCTGTCGGCGGTACGTTGTCGACTGGAGCTGTCCCGCCCAGAAGATCGCCATTCACTTTGTCTAGCAGAACCTTGTTACGGTCTCCGCTAAATTCCCAGAACATTGCGCCTGCCAGCCCTTTGGAAGTAATAAAAGAAGTTTTGTGTCCGATCGAAGTCACATCGTCATAGCTAATATATGTTTTCGAAGCCGGGTTGAAGAGGTAAGGCACTTTTGCCGCGTCATTCCAGTGGCGTGTGAAGCCATTTTTGTTCACATAATTATTTTGGATATCCGTGAAGTCAAGCATGCCAGGTTCCCACGTTCCTCCTGAAGGCCCAGTGCAATTTTGATATTCTCCATTGTTAGCCGTTCCGCAACCCGACCAGCCCCTTCCGTAAAACGGAAGTCCGAGAACGAGCTTGCTGGCAGGAACACCGTCACGAAGATGACCCTCTACAGCTGTTTGGATATTATAGGTTTGAGCATTCGGCAAACCAGCTGCTCCTGCTGCCGGATCATAGGCCAACGGCGCGTTATGTCCAGTCTGCTTTTGGAAGGCTCCATAGAAGTCGTAGGTCATAATATTGATCCAATCCACAACCCGGGCAATATTTCCAAGCTCTGTATTTGCTGCATAACTAGGGCTGGCACCAGAGGCAATCGTCAAATAGTACTGTTTGCCATCCGTTAACTCAGCCGCATCGAGTTTGTCTCTGACAGCCTGTAGCAACAATGTATAATTTTGCTTATCTTCTGGACGTTTGCTGTTTCCAGGCAAGCCTCCTTCAACTGGGTACTCCCAATCGAGATCGACCCCATCCATCTGATATTTCCGGATAAAATCTACCGAGGACTGTGCAAATACTTGACGTGCAGCCGGATCTGCCGCTACATCAGAGAAGCGATTGGACCACGTCCAGCCCCCGATCGATATCAATGTCTTCAATTGAGGGTTTTTTTGCTTCAATTTTGCCAATTGATTCAAATTCCCGCGGATCGGCTGATCCCACGTATCTCCTGGAAAGGACTTTTGCACATCAATCCATGGATCTCCGAGAACAACCGTACCATTCGGGGCATTAATATTGCCTACTTCATTCTGGCAAGCCCAAGTTTGTGGATTGGGCCCCGTTGGATCTGGGTTGCCGTGTCTGCCATTCCAGCAAATATCCGCAAATGCGTAGTTAATATGCGTTACTTTATTGGGATCGATATCCGTTACATTGTAGTTTCGTCCATAAGCCCCCCATGAGGGATAGTAGCCAATAATTTTGTAATTGGATACCGCTGTCGCCTCCGCTTGATTTTCCTCTGCTTGCGCCGCCTGTGCCGCCATTGGCAATACGGAGGTGACAAGCAGGGCACCTACCATTAGCACATTCCTAACACATTTCTTGAATTTCATAGTATCCCTCTCGATCTTCATGGATTTTGTTACAAATCCATCTTATTACGACTTATATCACGATATGCTAATGTATTTACATAAATGGTAATAAAAGGGTAATTCAGTACAAAAGAACATAAAAAAACCCTTCCTTCCGACCAAGGGAAGAAAAGAGAGGATGGGGAGACTGGGTTCAAATCTCTCGTTCACCAAGTCGAACGAGTTCGACTACTGGCAATTGAATCGCATCCATCTTCACTCCACCTTTCGATAGTAATGTTTTGCATAGTAATCTCATTACTATTATATTCACTTGTACATGCACCCTTTTTTACCTCTGTCCAGAACCTCTTATTCTCTTCTACATAGAATGCATTAAAACAAGAAAAGGAGGATCACACTTGAAGATACCGAAAAGTTTATGCGATCGTTTAGCCAAAATTCTGGGTGGGACAGGCATGTCAAATGATACTTGTTCTATCACGGTTAAGCGTAATCTCCATGCAACAATCTTGGGCAAACCGTATGATACTGAGCACGAGCGCTAAGGTATGGAAGCCTTAGCGCTTCTTTTATTGCCTTCCACTATCGTTTATCCATCGATTGTTGTGTTAAATATAGACTTCTCTTGGTTGAACTCCACTGTACGGAGAAACCAATCCCTCTTTCTCCATCCGATCCACAATGTGCGCTCCGTAGATATAACCGATTCTTTGCGCTTCCGATGAAGGAGCTTTTTTACAACAATCAGCAGGCTTTTACATCAGTCGACCCGGATATAAATATGGTATCCTTGAAACTGCGAGACCAGGTGAAGGTTGGATTACTTTTGACGAGTCCTCCGAAATTAGGAAGGGCTCTATTTTACTTTTTTTCTCTTGTGTTAAATTGCTCCGGGAAACTGGTTCCATTCCCTACCATCCAGGAGGCGTCCAGCCCGTTTTTTTCCAATGCAGTAACCGAATGCAGAGAAGCATGGATCTCCAAATTACAGAGGAGATCAACATTATGTAGATGCTCAATCTGTCCGTGACGAGAATCTAATTACCGCGAGTGGAAGCGGAGCATTGGAGCCTTCCATATTGGGTGCTTTTCCATTCTTTTAACGCTCTCATCTGGCCAAATCTCACAACTGCCTCCATATGCACCTTCTTCAGCTATTCAAAATATTGTCAATTTTAACCGCTATTCGACAATTTCTTCTAAAGTTACGAGGATCGATTTTGTGATAGGATGGTATATATTGGTATTTTAGTAAGGAGATGATGGGTTCCTCTTTGCTGCAACAATTGACCTCTACTCGATGATAGTTTCCAAACAACTTTTATCATGAAAGGTTGATGCTCATGTTTAAAAAAGCACTTATTATCCTGTCATTAAGTTCAGTCGTCGTAGTACCCTCTCTAGCCACACAAGTCCAAGGGGCAGCGCTCCCTACACAGGAAAAGGCAACCACTTACGCTTCCAATAAAAAAATCAGAAACGCCACGTATGGTGAAGAAATCTGGGTGTCTCTTACCTCACCTATTCCAGCCGGATGGGTTATCGTTAGAACTTTAGGAACGCAGAACCTGATCAGGAATGTGAACGGTGCTTCTTATGCCACGGAGGTAGAGGTGCTACTAGCTTCGCCTATCCCAGTCGGATGGGTTATGGTTCGAGCCTTTCGAGGATCGAATGTAATCAGGAACATGAACGGTGCTTCTTATGGTACGGAGGTAGAAGTAATGCTCGCTTCGCCTATCCCAAAAGGATGGGTCATGGTTCGAGCCTTTCGAGGATCGAATGTGATAAGAAATGTCAATGGTGCTCCTAACGGAACGCAGATTGAGGTAATGCAAGCCTCGCCTGTTCCTGAAGGATGGATCATTGTCAGTTCAGGTGGAAATTCGAAAGTGATCAGGAAAGTTGGCTAAAACAAAGCGCACATGGCATGCATCTAGTCCGCGAGCTGACGTCGAAATGCAATCGGCATCAGCTTGTGGGCTTGTAACAACATGTTCGGAATGAATGTGAAGCCACCGCTAAGTGATCAGAAAATACGCTACTTGGTTTAATCAAGAATTTAGGTTTAATTATCACAAGTAATGTTTTGTCCTTGCATTAATCCTCTCGATCTCCGTTCCGTGCAACTCGTTATACGCGACATCAACGAATTTCACGTAATTCGAACCATCTCCATATGCCAACGAATCAATAAAATCAGCGAACTCTTTCCTTTTCTCGTCTCCAATGTCGGACTCTGCCCAACCTTCCTTGCTGCCGTCTGGCGCTACAAAAAAGCTCATGTATCCGTTCAAATTGCTTGTTACGATAGGTGAAGTCAGCACGCCGAACAGCTCCGTTGCTTTCATATGGGCTTTTCCGAACTTCTCCCTGTCATAATCTGCTCCTGTCACCACAATGGCGTTATGTCTCATGGATCCCATGCGCTACCTCCTATTTATCAAATCGTGTGTTGTGTTACCCATTTGGAAGTAACAGCTTCACCATCCTTACTCTCTACAAAACTAAATATCTATTCATGTACTTTACTAAAAACTGTTTATGAGTTACCATATATTGTAAATAAAACCACATTATTAGGAGGTACTAACAATGCAAAAACAAGATTTGTTTGATTTAGATGTACAGGTTAAATTCTCAAATCAAGTACAAGATGGCTTTCCACTTTCTGAGTATGGTTGTACTGGCTGGTGCTATAGTTTTATGACCACTTGCTAAAAAAAATATAAGTTTTTAAAATATAAACTCACTGGCTACAGTGAGTTATTGTTTTGTTTTAAGTAGGTAATTGAGCCATTTTCCTCAATTACCGTTTTGTTAAATATCTTTACTGACCATCTACCGTCCTTATTAAAAACACCTTCGCTCCAATAAACCCATGGGACCTCAAAAGCATAAAGATGCGTGTAGGAGGTGTGATTTCAATTACACGACGAGCTGATGGACTAACCTGTCATGAAAACATCCCAGTAGGGAAATGCTTTTGGACATACATTCCCCCAGAAAGAGTTGCTAATCCAGATGATTATTGCCCTTTCCCTGGTCCGTAACAACAATCATGCCATTTTGTTTTTTATACACACTATCTTTTGCGTTTCATTGACGCATCCAGCACAAACCTTATTGTTGTTTACTATCGATGCCTCAAGGTATATGCAGCAAATGTCCAATACTCGAAACATCGTTTTTCACCCTCTCATCACTACATTAACTATTTAGTAAAATAAGACTCGTTACCCCTTACGAATCCTAGTCAAAATACCAAAAATCATAAATTGTAGTAATGCCCTTGTCCTCTCCAACACCTCCTGCATATTTTGGTACAAGGAGGTGATTTTTCTCATGGCAACAAAGCCGATTACAATCGGGGCAAATAGCATTGCACGGATCGGAGACCGATTTTTCCTAATCGTTGAAGTGGAAGCAAAGGCGCCTGGAGTTGAAATTGACCCTGTTTTTGCTGTTCGTACAACGCCCCAACAAGCGAGGGCGCTCATTAAAGCAGGTGTAATGCGTACTATTATTCAGAACACACGACCGCGAGCTTGTCCTGGATTGAAAGTTGAATTTAAAGGTGTACTGTTCGCTAATGGTCGTTTTTTCTCAGTCTTCGACGTGGAAAACTCAACCGATATTTCAGTACTTGTAAGAATTAGCCGTCAACGAGCGCAAAGGCTTATCCGCAATGGAGCACGGAGAATTAAAGTTATTAGAAGACCTTTCTAAATAACTCGGTTGGGTCTTTTACATTCAGTAATGGTTACCCTGCAGAGAAGTCGTTGCTGCAGGGTTTCCTTTTTTACACATTTTGTAAAACTACCGGATCGTTTGTTATATTAAATAGAAAATCAAATGGATGTGGGAAAGAGTAAGAAGAAACATAAATTTACCTACCAAACTTATCCCCTCACATAATCCTGAAATTGGCGGCTCCGCCCTCAAAAACAGCTTTCTTATTATCAAATCTTGTGCTGTGTTAAAACGACCAGGTAACCAATATTCCCCAATTGCGTATAAAAACGTGAAAGGAGTGAATTTTGCATGGTCGAATTTACATCAATTATTTTGTTAACATTGCCCTTAACTATCTTGACCCTACGCCCCCGCACTATGAGTAACAACTAACTACGACACTAAAATTCTCACAATTACCGATTTGTTAAGCACCAACAACATAAAAAAATCCTCCCTTCCGACCAAGGGAAGAAAAGGGAGGCTGGGTGGACTGGGTTCAAATCTCTAGTTCACCAAGTCGAACGAGTTCGACTACTGCCTGAGATCGACCTTTGACACCTAATTTTTGCATGACATTACTAATGTGATTGCGCACAGTCTTTTCGCTGATGAAGAGTTGTCCGGCAATCTCTTTGGTTGTCTTATCTTGGACCAAGAGTTCAAACACTTCTCTTTCGCGATTCGTTAACAACGGCTTGGTTTGGTCGCTACCCTTCAATCGTGCCACCCCTCCTTGTGGGCTCTACAGGAACAAGGTTGAGGGATTACAGAGTCACCTTATCCTATGATGGGGGGTGGGTGATGGTGCCGGAATTTCAAGGATTTTAGGCTTTTGCCTTACATCCTATTCAGAAAATGGGCAATGGGTTCCGAACACCGCTGAGAAACCTCTTCGACATCCGCCGTGAATTTTTCCGTTCGAGACGACGATGGCCGCCAGTTGTCCCCCGTTCAGATCGAGACGAGTTCGCCTCGTCTGATGAGATTGCCATCGGAACCCAAGGCCAACACCGCCCCCGACACTCCAGTCTATTCACCCGACACATATACTGCTCCCTACAATTCGACTTCCATTCCATTATTTTTAACCGGATCAACCAAAAATGCCCTTGATTCGTAAAAATCAAGAGCACCACAACTTAAATAAATGGGGTACGACTATACGTTTGCTCGAACTTATCACGCAAACCTTTGGCTAACAAGCTAAACGATCCAATGGCGATCATGAATGCCCCTAGTGGTACGAGAAAAATCCACGTATAGTTACTGTAAATAAAGCCTCGATAAGACCCGAGCAGCCCTGCCCATTCGTGTGTAATGGAATGATACAGAAGCGGGTCAAAGGTCATTTTCGTACCACCTACAAACAGGTCAAAGATGCCGAGAAGCCCCATCAAGGTCATGACAGCGATCATTTCTGTCACCAAGATGATAATGAGCTGTTCCTTCAAATGTGGCAAGATGTGGCGAAAGACGATTTGATTCCGGCCAGCTCCCAGTGCAACAGCAGCCAAAACGTATTGTGACTCTTTAATTTGTTCGGCCTTTTGACGCACAGAAGAGGCTACAGAAGGTGTTCCAAGGACAGAGACAAGCCCAATGAAAAGCAGCACGAGCGAGAACGTCGGCAGCTCCGAATTCACATTGATTCCTCGCAAAAGAAAATACACGGGGATAAACACAGGCATATAGCTCCATGCATTTTCAATCGCCATCCACCAACGCTGCTCTTTATCCTGGATGCCGATATAGAGTCCAATCCATGTACCAAGTAACACGCGAATGAATGCGATCGCAAGGGTAATAAAAACGGTGTATGGCGCTCCATGGAGCAAGAGGGTCAGTAAATCATACCCCCATTTGTCCGTGCCGAGTAAATGTTCCTCTGACGGCGGTAAGGGTGGAGCGACCACGACTTGTTTACCGTTCACAACCTCCTGACGCATCTTCGCTTGATATTCCAGATCATAAGGAGCCAAGTAAGGCCCTGCCACAGCGATCACGATCAGAAGGAACACGAAAATACTGCCTAACCATAAAGAAAAATGGAATCGTTTCTTCATCCAAAAACCTCACTTATCCCTCATGCTGAAAAGTGACCAGCTGTTTAAATAAATGGGGTACGACTATACGTCTGTTCGAATTTATCACGCAAACCTTTGGCCAGTAGACTAAAGGAACCGATTGCAAGCATATAAGCAGCAAGTGGAATCAGGAAAATCCACGTGTAATTCGTGTAGACAAAGCTACGGTAAGTCCCGAGCAGTCCTGCCCATTCATGTGTGGTCGAGTGATACTCAACAGGGTCATAGTACATAGTCGTGCCGCCTACAAACAGACCAAATATCCCGAGAAGCCCCATCAACGTCATGGTGGCGATCATCTCTGTCACCAGAACAATGACCAGATGCTCCTTCAAATGTGGCAGGATGTGGCGAAAGATGATCTGATCCCGCCCAGCCCCCAGCGAAGTCGCAGCTAAAACGTACTGGGATTCCTTGATTTGCTCCGTTTTTTGACGGATGGACGCAGCCACCGAAGGCGACCCTAGCACTGCCACAACCACTACGAAAAACAACACGAGCGTAAACGTTGGCAATTCGGGATTGATATTGATTCCTTTTAATAAAAAATAGACAGGAATAAATATGGGCATGTACCCCCAGGCGTTCTCAATGGCAATCCACCAACGCTGCTGCTTGTCCAATATTCCAATATACAGTCCGATCCATGCTCCAATCAATAATCGCAATAACGCAATCATGAGCGTAATAAAAATGGTGTATGGTGCCCCATGGAGCAGTTTTGTAAGCAAATCATAGCCCCATTTATCCGTACCCAACAGATGCTCGCCTGAAGGTGCCAAAGGCGGCGAAATGATCACTTGCTTCCCGTTCACCATTTCATTGCGCACTTTCACCTGGTAATCAATGTCATAGGGGGCCAAATAAGGTCCGGCTACACCGATAATCATTAGAAATACTACCAAAATACAGCCTAGCCATAAAGCCCAATTGAACCGTTTCCTCATACCATACCCTCACTCATTCCAAAAGAAGTCTGGGTTATTTATACACAACCGCGCGTTCAATCACATACAGAATGAGACGAATCAACACATAGACTAAAATGGATAACAAAATAATACCTAAAAGTCCCATGACAGCAGCATTGAATTCGTATCCGCCATCTTTGCTGAAAATAAACCGGGTTAATCCTACGACGTTTAATAAGTACTCAACAATAAACAAGTTGGCTACCGAAATCGCAATCGTCTTCTTTAAATCAGCAATGAGAAAAGGCTTGATATTTTTATAGACGTGGTGAATCAGAACATGCCAAATCCCCATCCCCTTGGCAAGTGCTGTTTTTATATAGTCTTCGCCGCCAATTTGTGCATACTTCAGACTGACTACCTTCATGAGAAAAATCGTTGGTCCAATTGACAGTAAAGTGATCGGAAACCAGGTACTCTCAGAGTCACTTATGGGTGATAGGGTGATAATTCGAATGTTCGTCATCTTGTAAAATCCGACCGCACCAACAATCGAAACAACAATCAGGATAAAATCAGGAATCGTGGCAAGGAGATTCAAAACCTTTTGAATTTGACGTACAAACCGAAAGCGCTGCAATAGCAATCCAAAAATAATACTAGCAAGAACTGCGACACTAACACTTGCGAATAGTAGTTCAAAGGAGCTAATTGCAAATGGGAGGATATCCTCTGCGATACTCCTTTCCGTTTGCCCCGAATAATAGGTTCCGAGGGAGCCTTCTGCAATCTGCTGAATCAGATATACCGTATGGACTACGATATTTCCCGGTTCGAACACGATTTCTTCCTTTTGCGTATATAGCATGAACGGCCCACCGCAAACGACGATAACTAGGAAAAACATCCCAATTAATTGTTTTACATAGGTCAAACTCTCATACCCCCTTACTATTTCCAACAATACACTATCTATTAAAAATCATCCAGACAATAGAAAATATTTTATTTTTTTATTCTATTCAAACAGAAATAAAAAAGTGGCTGAGCAGGATAGCCTGTCAACCACTTCTCCATTTATGGGAACAGTTGATACGGAAAGATGATAGCTTATCGACTACTTCGTAGAAGAAGTAGCTACACGCAGCTGCTCATTTTTCATGAGAAGATTTTGAATCGAAGCAGTAAAAGGTTTTCTTACTCCGTCTTTCAAACGTGGTACCATTGGAATCATCTGATAGTCCTCCTTTCTGGCAATATCTTCTTAAGAATAGCATTTTTCCTTATTTACCGTCAATTACCGCTCCCAAATAAGAGGCGAGTTGATTGATTTCGGCCATGTAGATGTTTTCTTGTCCGTAATAGCCCTCCTGCTCCCCTGCAACCTGGGCAAATTTAGAATAGAGCCGGTTCAGATAAACGTGGTTAGCATCTGCACGAAAGGTCACTTGTTTCACGTGTTCATTTTCTTCTTGGACCTGTCTGATAAGATGGCGAAAGCCTTTCAGAAATACCCTGCTACTTCGATATTTTTCTTCAACGATGACAGAATGGATATAGCAAATTTCGCCCGCTGGGTCTGGTTGCCTTTCTGCTGTCAAATATTGATAATGGCCCCATCCGATCAATTTACCTCGCTCGTCTTCTATCAGGATCAAATGAGAATCCGGGAGAAACGTCAAAATATGAATGAGCGTGTCACTAAGGGAAAACATACGGCTAAATTCCAATCGATTGCGCATAAAGAATAGCGTGAATTGGGCAAAATCATTGTCACTGGTACAGCTTCTGAATTGGACATGCATCCTTTGCACACTGCCTTTCTTTTTCTGTTCGTTAACGTATCGGCTGTTGGACGTTCTTGCCAATCGCCGAGTGTTGGGACGTGATGTACTGGTATACCTTCAAAGGTAAGGTCAAAACAACACAAGAGGCGAGAGCCGTCACGGTTGTTGTCTGTAAAGCACCTGCTAGGTCTGTTTCTCCAAAGTGATCGCCGTCCTCCAGAATCGCAAGTCGAATCTGCTCCTCAGATTCAGCAGATGTTTTGGATACCTCTACCTTTCCGTGTGCGAGGAGGTGAAACTTCTCTGCGGCTTCTCCTTCCCGAATGATCGTCTGTCCAGCCGTAAACGTTTCGGTATGGAAGAGATGCAAAATATCAGGAACGTCGACACCTAGAACATCCGTAACACCTTCTGGGCTGGTCAAAGCACTTTGCTTGTCCCATAGCCTTCTGTAATAGCCCCGCTTTTGCAACAGTTGAAAGTGTGTCCCTTGCTCCACTAGTTCTCCCTGCTCCAACACAAATATTTGATCCATGTCCGTTATGGACGACAAACGATGTGTCACCGTAATGATAGTCCGATCGCTGGAAAGCTTTGCAAAAGTCTGGTTAATAGAAGCCTCTGAAATGGGATCGAGGGCAGAAGTTGCTTCATCCAGAATGAGTAATGAAGGATTGCGCAGAATCGCTCGAGCAATGGCAAGTCGCTGCCTCTGTCCCCCAGAGAGGTTGCTTCCCCCATCCAAAACTAGTGTCTCGTACTTATCTGGTAGACTCATGATATAGTCATGGATCTCCGCTTGCTGTGCAGCCATCCTCAGCTCATCGTTGGTCGCATCGAGTTTGCCGAGCCGGATGTTTTCCGCTATTGTTCCGTGAAAAAGAAAGTTATCCTGAAAGACGACCCCTACGTGGTTGCGGAAGGCTCCCCGATTACATTCATCGAGCTTTGTGCCGTTTATCTCGATATGACCAGAACTAGGTTCATAAAAGCCAAGTAACAGCTGAACGATCGTGCTTTTTCCAGACCCGCTGGAACCAACAATCGCAACTTTTGTTCGAGCCGGGATCTGCATGTTGACCTGATTTATAGACAACTGATTATCCTGATAGCCAAACGTAACATTTTTTATGGACACTTCAGTCATACGCAAATCGGGCTGTTCCGCTGCAGAATGGGCGACTTTTTCACCTGGTTCATTCAACACCTTCTGGATTCGCTCCATACTGACTTGTGCATCTGTAATCAGCGGGAGCGTAAAGGTCAGATTAAACACTGCATTCCCCATCGACGTGTACATGGTGAAAAAAGCGACAAGTGAACCAACAGAGATGCGCCCGGTGAGTGCCAGATAGGAACCAAAGCCAATGATCGTAAAGTTGATGAGTAATAAGCATAGCGCAGGAATTCGTTCCAATTTCGCTGCCATCAAATTTTTGCGATAGTTGCTGACCAACAGCAATTTGAGTCTTTCATTGAATTTATCGATCATAACATCTTGCAGGTTGAAGCCCTTGATAACCATTTGCGCTTTCGTACTTTCCTGAATATCATTCGTCATAGCAGCGAGTTGTTCTTTATATGCGGCATTGACAGCGTGGGCACGTCGGCCAAGCAAATAAGGACCTGTAAAGATCAAGATTGCTCCCACCAAGATACACAGCGCCATCACCCATTCCAAGTAAAACAACACTATCGTACTAATCGTCACGACCGCCAATGATTGAATACCCGTCGTGAAGAGAATAGCCAACGATCTGTCAATGACAGGCAAATCCACTGAAAAGTGAGAGACCAGTTCGCCCGAACGCGTTTTGTGGAAATAGCTAACCGGCAAATGCTGCATATGCGCAAACAATTTTTGCCGCAAATCATTTTGTACGTGTGCGTTTAGTTTTGCCAGCACATAATCACTGATAATTCCAGCACTGACACAGATAAACCCGCTAATCGCCAATACGATCATGATGACTCTGAAAACGTGCATATCTTTGGGAACAATCGCTTTGTCAATGATCATCTGGAAACTAAGAGGTGCCAAGGATAAAAAAAGTAAATCGAGTGCAAGCGTGAGGAAAAAAAGGGAACTCAGGAGCTTATAGGGGCGTATGTAGTCAAACAGGTTTTTGATGACGAACAGCATCGTAACGTCTCCTTCTTGGATTAGAAAAATGGTTCATGTTGAAACCTGGCTGAATAGGATTGCCAAGCCAAAAACGATGCGCGATATTCATCCAATGGACCGTTTGCTGTTTCCACAGATGCTATTCGTTCTGCAATCTTGCTAAACAATTTACGTAAAGAGTCGTCCGTGGAAGTCCAGAATCGAAACTCCTTCACGTCTTCCTCCATATAGGCGATATATTCGGTTACATACTGAAGGGCATGCAAAAAAAGGCGACTGCTGCGATACTGTTCTAAAAAATAAACCACCTGAATTTGAACGATATGCTTGTCTTCGTACTGATTTTCACCTGTCCCGTAAATGTACGAAAAGGCACCGATCACTTCATCGTCATCGTTGAAGCAAAGAAATGCTTTCCCCTCCATTAAAACGGGACTCGCCAGAAAACTGAGCGTCACAGGAAAGGAATAGGGCATGCGAAGCTGGTCGTAGTTTTCCAATAAAAAGGCCATGTATTTCTCATAATACATCTCAGCTGAACAGATCGAGAAGTAATGATCCATCTCTTTCCATCCCTCCTTTGAATGATGATGTGTGGCTACGTATCCTTCACAAAAAAGACGGCCATTAGATTAGCCGCCTCTATCTTATCACAATAATTTGAATATCCAGTCTGCCCATGTCATGAAGATCGAGCGGTGCAGTCAATGCTGTCCCTGCCATGTCTTTCAAGTCATGTTGGTGTAAAAATAAGGGCGGGGTAATGTCTACAAGAACACCTAGATTGGACAAAAGCGTACTCGCATTCCCGGAAATCATGTTCCCCAACTCGGAAATGGCACTTTTTCCGAGCTCATCCATCTCTTGCACGGGGTAGCCGCCCATCATGGCAGAGACAATGCGCAAAGCCAATTCCTCTTGCAGACCGAAAAAGACCTCACCCTGTAATTGACCTGTCATTCCGATTCGAATCCATGTATGGCCTTCTACATGGCTCCATTCTCTTTCAGCTAACTCTCCACGCGAAATGTCGACATTGCATACTTGTTGAATCACGGACGAAGCTGATTCAAGAAATGGATCAAGGTACTGGACTATCATCTGCGTTCTCTTCCTTTCCCGGGCAATTCCAATCGTATAGGACTATCATAATGTCGATTTTTGGCAGATGCAATAGGATTACGAAAACTTCATAGGCTTAAGGTCACGGAAACAGGGTGTACTGGGAAAATAATCCTCTACTTTTGTCTCATGACGAAAGGTATAGATGGCCGTGCACGTTCGCAAGTCTAATATTTCTACTCCGATCTCATGCTTACTCAATTGCCACATCGGAACCTGGACTCGATCAAAGGCAAAAACAGTATCTCCAAATGCCAAGCATTCCTGTATACAGCGGACAGCATCATACTGTTCGTCTGCCTCAAGCAAATGAACGGGCTCCAAACCGAATTGTTCGATCAGATGAATACGATCCCTCAATTGCTCTGCCCCACGCTTCCTTCTGGCGGTCCTTCTTGGTGATAGAACAGGGTACTCTCTCGTAACATATTCCCACTTGATCCCGTGGTAAAACATCGAATGGTATCCTCCCACAAAAATTTGGCCCGGCAATAGCCTTTTCGCTGCTACTGACGGGCCCGCTACTCTATTTTTTCTTACCGACGACGTTCATCTCAGCTCGGGCTTCCCTACCCAGTGCATCAGTAGCGACAACTGTCAATTTTTGCTTGCCTTCCTCTACCTCATGAAGCACCAAACGAAATAGCCCACGATCATTCGCGTTGGTTTGAAAGCTTTTTGATCCATAGTTGATTTGGAGGTTAACAGCACCAGCACCTGTTACTTTCCCTTCGATTGGCAGCGCTTCACCTTCCTGTCCTTCTAGCTGTTTGTTCGGCAGCTGGATCGTCGGAGCTGGCACTGTTCGCGCCTTGTAGGATATACGCTGCTCCCCATTGCTTATAACGACCGACCCTGAATTGGCATCGACATACGCATACACCAGCAACATACTTTGATTACCTGCACCGTCTTTGCCTTCAAGCAAAATACGATTTTCTCCCTGCTTCATACTCAAAATTTGCGTTACGTATTTTTGGGCAGGAATTTCCAATTGCTCTTCTTCAAAGTAGGACACGATTTGCCCATTGATACTTACCTGACCTTTATATGTTTGATCTCTGTACATAAAGCGAACTGGAACCAGCATGTTTTTGGTTGCTGCATCGAACTGTACATCTTCGCTGCCATCGTTTAACAATTGCAGTGTCGGAGGACTCGTATCGACGATGACCCGCTGGGTGAATTGGCGCTTGTTTCCATACATATCCATTGCACTGTACATCACATAATTGAGACCTTCCGTTAATCGCAGAATGGTTTCAAATGATCCATCCATCGCCAGCTTTACAGGCGTTTTGTTAATCGACAACCGGACTCTGTCCATCATATCCTCGCCTGTTACTTTACCCCTGAAGGCTACATCCGGCTGCTTGGATATTTTCAGATAAGGAAACAAATCATCCGGGAACTCCACAAATGGCGGAGTGCTGTCACTTTTCCCGTTAATATGCGCCACACTGATATTCCCTGCATAATCATACGCTACCACACTCATTTTTTTATCGGGCTGATTAATGAGCGTACTGGACACTTTTGGAGAATAGGGGCCTCCTACCCTTTTGCCGTTTACATAAAGGAAATAGGCTTGGATATCTTTATCGCGGCTGCTCCACTGAACCCGGTTTCCTGACACAGAAGCTGTAATCACAGGAGCTTTTGTATCCACGCGGATGGGGAGTGTCATCGATTGCCAGTTTGCATTGCGGTCGTCTATTTTGGCCTTGATGGAGAATTGGTACTGTCCATCAGGTGCCTGTATATAGGCGCCTTTTTGCGGTGAAAAGATCTTTCCGTCCCAGCTCCACGCTTCCTTTTCCGTATAATAGTATGGCGTCCCCAGCTTGGATTGGTCGTACTTGCTCACTTTTTCATCACGCACAAGAGTGCGAATCGGCTTGCCTGACTGGTCTGTTACTTCGACGATAATATGACGGGCATTGCGCAAAAATGTAATCGAAGGAGCAGCGACATCGTAATGCCCATCCCCGTTTGGCGAAAAGGCAATATGATTGGGGTCGACTTTCGCACCGCCATCAGCTTTGACACCTGTAACTCCTAGATAATCCCGATAGCGCCATTTGTCATTACGTTTATCGTGATACCAGCTCGTCTTGACACCTGTTCGTTTTTCCTGACTTTCTGCCTCCCATACGGGCTGATCCATAATCCTTGGTTCATCCCAGTCGCCGTAGAAGCCATAAAACGGCGTTCGCAACGTAGGCAACTCCTTATCATCTGGTTGAAAGGAAATAAATCCTTCTGCAAATTGATTGCGTGCTGAGCCTTTCGGAATCGTGAGCGTTACCTTCACTTCCTCTAACTTCCCCGGCGCAACGGTAATCTTAGGAGCGGAAAATTGCAATTCTGCCCCCTCGAAAAGTGTATCTGTCAGCATGTTGATCCCATTCTTGCGCAAGTCAGTCATGACACCAAACTCATTTTGCAGCTGATACGTAATGGGCTTTTTGCCAAACTTGTTATTAATAAATAGAGAAAAGGTCGTTGAATTCCCAATCTCTCCTAACGAGACACCTGCTTTTCCTTTTGCATTCACAACAATGGCTGGCGTCTTGATTGCTTTTGCGATTTGCATCAGTCCTGCCCCTTGAACCCGAGGGCTGTAAGGAACTTTTTTTGCTTTCTCTTTATCCGCTGCGGGTACGCTGATTTGCGGATCGATAATCGGCTCTGCTGTATTCATCGCCGCCGCCTTTAACGTATCGACAAGCGATCTGCCTTGCAGGTTTCGCCCTTGCTTGAGATAGCCTTGCTTCAGCAAAGCCATCCCGCCTGCCACATGTGGCGTTGCCATTGACGTACCACTTTTCACGGCATATTCAGACTCTCGCGTGAGTGACAAGATACCTCCACCTGGAGCTGCAATCTCGGGCTTGAACTGCAAATCGGGTGTTGGTCCCCATGATGAAAAAGCCGAGACCGTCCCTCCGTCTGGATAAGGCATTGGATTTTGTCCATATTCACCGTTAAAGGAGACCGTCACTTTCTTGCCTTTTTTAATCGCTTGTGCCATTTGCTCTCCCATGTGCTTCAAGATAGAGACAGCCGGGATTTGTTTGGCATGCTCCGCACTGATAATGAGTGGTCCCATTTCATTGTTGTAGATAACAGCACCCACTGCTCCTGCTTCTTTGGCGAGGCGCAGCTTATCATCGAATGAAATGTCGCCTCGCTCAAGCAATACCACCTTATCTTTTACGGAAACATTGTAGTCTTCCTTCTTCCCTTTCCCCATATAGACAAGCGTGTACGGCTTCATCAGCGTCATGACTGGGTTTATTGCCCCCCCGCCTTCCACGTATCCCGATAAATACACGACTTTCTCCATACCGGGTACTCCCTGCACCGAGAAGCTATAGCCAGCGAGTGCGGTAGCGTTGACAGAAGCAACTGAAAACGCATCAGGACTCAAGCCTGGAGAACCGATCATGGCGATATCCGGATTCTGTGCTCGTACCTTATCACTGCCGAAATACGCATCATTACCCGCGGCTGCCACTACTACGATCCCATTATCGACTGCTCGCTTTACTGCCATTTGCTCCACATTGGTTTCATCCACATAGCCCGCTGAGGAACCGAGACTCAAGTTGATGACATCTGCTTTTTTCGTAATGGAATCATTGATCGCAAATAAAATCGATTCACCTAGCCCTGGAACCTCGCTTTGATAATTGGAAAATACTTTTTGGCTGATGAGCTGGGCTTCAGGAGCAACCCCTTTTACTTTTCCGTTCGCACCAATAATTCCCGCCACATGGATACCATGCTGAGATTCCGATACGTCTTCCGTTGTTTGCGTACGGTCAGCCCAGTTAAAGCCAGCGATCACCTTCTGGGAAGAGCCTGACTTTTGCATGGCTGAACGCTTATCATGCGGGGCAGGCAAATCGGGATGGCGCGGATTGACTCCCGTATCAATCACCGAAACGAGCATCCCTTCCCCTTTTACCCCCGATTCCTCCCAAGCCTTTGTCGCCTCAATCATTTCCAGCGAATCGACAGGCGCGGATTTTAATTGCTCACCTCGCAGTAGCAGTTCTTGTCGTTGCCATTCATCTGCCTTCGTCTTATATTCCTTGTCCGCCTTGCCTGTATGTAATGGCTCGTGCATTTCCGCGAGATCCTGCAAAATCTGCGTATGAATGGTCGCCGTTCCTTCAAACGCTGTTGTGCTGACAGTCGTTGCGGGAAGCAAAGCCAATATCAATCCAATGCTGCATACCTTTTTCTTCATCGTTTGCCCCCTTGCTGGAAGTCATTCCATTATGTTTTCAGTTTTCACTAGGAATCGCTTGGGTATTCCCTTCTTTTCGCACAGGTTGACAAACGAAGTATTTTCAGCCTATATTTAAGTGCATTAAATATTACATATCCAAATATTCCCGATAACGAAGAAATAGATCAAATAAGGAGAAGATACGAGCATGCCCTCCCCCTTAACAGATACGCTTGAGCGCCTGCAGGAGGCGTTTCGTACCATTATGCGCACGATGGGAACGCAATTAGCCGAACCTGTCTCTGGTTTAACTGGCCCGCAATTCTACATTCTTCATCAGTTGGAACAGAAGGAAAAATGCACCGTTGGAGAATTGGCTGAATCAATGGGGGTCAAACCAAGCGCAATCACTGCAATGGTCGACCGTTTGGATAAACACGGCTTCGTCGCCCGTGATCGTGATGAGGAAGATCGCCGAGTGGTTTACATCAGCTTGCGCGATTCTGGCAAAAAAATTCTGCAAGTAGCCAAGCAGAATCGGAGAGAAAAGCTAAATAAAATGTTCTCTCACCTCAGCGAAGATGAACTCCAGCACTTCGTCCTCATTTTTGAAAAGCTGGCGATGGCGGCGGTCATCGAGGCGAGTGAATAAACTCCTTGTACGTTGCTGTTGTGGTGGGGAGAAAACAGGAGAAAACGCTCAGCTTCTAGGGCCACCCCCTGGGGGATTGACTGCACGACTCCATGCAAAAAGCGAAACCGCGTCCAAAGTGGTCCTTTCAGGATGCTTCTCAGAGGTGGACGCTTAAGAACGTGTTTCGCTTTTTGCATTGCGTCTCGGTCGGTGTACCAAAGATCTTCTCTTTTTTCTCCTGTTTCCTCTACGATTTTTCCATGTGATCCGATTTTTTAAATCCTTCAAAGAATGAAATACCTCATCTGTTACGACAGAGAAGAATATTTCCTGGCGTAGCGACTTGTGGAGTCCTACCGAGCGGAGAAGGGATTTGCGGGGAAACGCAACGTGCCCGTGCTACGAAGCGGCTACCACTTTTGCGTTTCCCCGCAAATCCCTTCGGAGCGGACAGTCT